>CAYOKN010000017.1:22862-23128 GCA_964404545.1 uncultured Rhodospirillaceae bacterium
TTCTCGCGCTTGACGCCCAGCTTGACCAGCAGGTTCAGGCAGGCCAGCGCCGCCGCGCCCGCGCCCGAAGCGGTCACCTTGACCTGGGCAATGTCCTTGTCCACCACGCGCAGGGCGTTGTAGAGCGCAGCCCCCACCACAATGGCGGTGCCGTGCTGGTCGTCGTGCATCACGGGGATGCTGCAGCGTTCCTGCAGCTTCTTCTCCACCACGAAGCACTCGGGCGCCTTGATGTCTTCCAGATTGATGCCGCCGAAAGTCGGCTC
>CAYOKN010000018.1:0-22523 GCA_964404545.1 uncultured Rhodospirillaceae bacterium
CTTTTTGGAACCCTTTGGTTGAAGACGGGACAAGAAATGTCGGAACAGACCCTGACCTTCCAGGCGGAAGTGGCCAAGCTGCTGGATATCGTCGTTCACTCGCTTTACAGCAACAAAGAGATCTTCCTGCGCGAGCTGGTCTCCAACGCCTCGGATGCCTGCGACAAGATCCGCTATGCCAGCCTGACCCAGCCCGAACTGACCGAGGGCGATCCGGACTTCAAGATCCGGCTGACCGTGGACAAGGCGGCGCGCACCCTGACCATCGCCGACAACGGCATCGGCATGAACCGCGATGACCTGGTGGAGAACCTGGGCACCATCGCCCGGTCGGGCACCGCCAATTTCCTGAACCAGCTGTCGGGCGACGCCAAGAAGGATGTCAGCCTGATCGGCCAGTTCGGCGTCGGCTTCTATTCCGCCTATATGATCGCCGACCGGGTGGACGTGCTGTCGCGCAAGGCCGGCGAGACGCAGGGCTGGCGCTGGAGCAGCGACGGCAAGGGCGCCTTCACCGTGGCCGAGGCCGAAAAGCCAGGACGGGGCACCGCCATCACCCTGTATCTGCGCGAGGGCGAGGACGAGTTCCTCGATGCCTGGCGCCTGAAGGCCATCATCAAGAAATACAGCGACCACATCGCCCTGCCGGTGCTGCTGACCGGCGAGGACGGCCAGGAGGAAACCGCCAATTCCGCCAGCGCCCTGTGGACCCGCTCCAAGTCCGAGATCACGGCCGAGCAGTACAAGGAATTCTACCACCACGTGGCCCACGCCTTTGACGAGCCCTGGGCCACCCTGCACTACAAGGCCGAAGGCGCCATCGAATATACCGGCCTGTTGTTCATCCCCTCGTCCAAGCCGCTGGACATCTTCCACCCCGACCGCAAGCAGCATGTGAAGCTGTATGTGAACCGCGTGTTCATCTCGGACGATGTGGAGGCGCTGCTGCCGCCCTATCTGCGCTTCGTGCGCGGCGTGGTGGACAGCCAGGACCTGCCGCTGAACATCAGCCGCGAGATGCTGCAGCACAATCCCATGCTGGCCAAGATCCGCACCGGCCTGGTCAAGAAGGTGCTGGGCGAGTTGAAGAAGAAGGCCGGGGACGACGCCGAGGGCTATCTGTCCTTCTGGTCCGAATTCGGCGCGGTCCTGAAGGAAGGCCTGTATGAGGATTTCGAGCGCCGGGGCGAGATCCTGGAACTGGCCCGCTTCCGGACCACCCAGTCGGACAAGCCGGTGGCGCTGGCCGAGGTGCTGGGCCGCATGAAGGAGGGCCAGGAAGCCATCTATTACATCACCGGCGACAATGCCGAGGCGCTGAAGCGCGCCCCGCAGCTGGAAGGCTTCCTGGCCAAGGGCATCGAGGTGCTGCTCCTGACCGACCCCATCGACGAGTTCTGGGTGCCGGCCATGGGCGACTATCAGGGCAAGGCGCTGAAGCCGGTATCCTCGGCCGGCGACGAGTTGGCCGCCATCAAGGGCGAGGACAAGCCCGACGAGGCCAAACCCGAAGAGGCCCCCGCCGACGAGATCGCCACCCTGATCGCCGCGCTGAAGACCACCCTGGGCGAGCAGGTGTCCGAAGTGCGCGCCAGCCAGCGGCTGACCGAAAGCCCGGTCTGCCTGGTGGCCGCCGACGGCGCCATGAGTCTGCATCTGCAGAAGATGCTGCGCGCCCACCAGCAGGCGGTGCCCGACCTGCCCCGGGTGCTGGAGATCAATCCCCGCCACACCCTGATCCGCAGCTTGGCCGCCAGCGCCAAGAGCGGCGGCCTGACCGGCGCCCTGGAGGACGCCGCCAATCTGCTGATGGACCAGGCCCGCATCGTGGAAGGCGAACCCCTGCCCGACCCGGTGGCGTTCAGCCGCCGCCTGGCCCGCATGATGGAAAAGGGCCTGGCCTAAGTCCGGCGGAGCACGGACGCCCTCGCCCGCGCTTCGGCCGAAAAGACTGGGATGAAGGGGATGACCGCAGATGCGGTCATCCCCGCAGGCCTGGCCCAGGGAGGAACAGGATCAGTTTTCCGGCAACGGCCAATCAGGCCGCTTCACGCGCACGAAACTCATACATCAAGATTCTTGATGTTGCAGTGCGGTTGGGCTAGAACCCCTCACCCGCAACCGCCTGCGCCGTCGCTCGACCTGATGAACATTGATCTTGCCCGCACCTTCCTGGAAATCGTCGAGACCGGCAATTTCAACAAGGCCGCCGAACGGCTGAACGTCACCCAGTCCACCGTGTCCATGCGCGTCAAGGCATTGGAGGACGAACTGGGGCGGCCCCTGTTCGTGCGCTCGAAGGCGGGTACCGAGCTGACCGCCGCCGGCGCGCAGTTCCGCCGCTATGCCGCCAGCCTGGTGCGCGTCTGGCAGCAGGCCCGCCAGGAACTGGCGCTGCCGCCCGGCTATCGCGCCGTGCTGACCGTGGGCGGGCAGTTCTCGCTGTGGGACCGCATGCTGCTGAAATGGATCCCCTGGATGCGCCAGACCATGCCGGACGTGGCGCTGCGCACCGAGGTGGGCATGTCCGACCAACTGATGCGCCAGCTTGGCGAAGGGCTGATCGATGTGGGCGTCATGTACAACCCGCAAAGCCGCCCCGGCCTGATCATCGAGAAGCTGCTGGAAGAGCGGCTGGTGATGGTGTCCACGCGCCCGCGAGACGTCTCGGAATGGGACGAGAATTATGTGTTCGTGGACTGGGGCCCGGAATTCCGCTCGGCCCACGGCCAGAACTTTCCGGACATGAAGACCCCGTCGGTGGCGGTGGGGCTGGGGGCCCTGGGCCTGCAGCACATCCTGGCCAATGGCGGCACCGGCTATTTCCCCATGCGGGTGGTGCGCGGGCCCATGGCCGACGGTCGTCTGTTCATGGTAGAGAACGCCCCGGAATTCCGCCGTCCGGCCTATATGGCCTATCCGTCCACCGAGGCGCAGACGGAGTGGCTGCAAGCCGCCGTACAGGGCCTGCGCTATGTGGCATCCCTGGAAGCCGAGGACTAAGTCCCCGGAGCGCGGCACGGCGCTGGCCTAATCGGCCGAACGGGACTTAATCGGCCAAACGGGCGCGAGCCTCGCGCAGCACGTCCATCACATGGTCCAGGCTAATCCGGTCGCTGGCCATCAGGCTGCGGGTGATGGGGTCATCCATGATCTCGGCCAGCGCCGGTTCCTCGGTGCCAAGGAAGCGGGGCGTCCAGTCCGCCTTCCGCACGACCGGCATCTTCACTTTGAAACCCCCGGCGGGGGCCGGCTTCATCGCAGTGGCCATCATCTACCCCCTTTTTGCTCCAATCCATAAAATTGGTAACCCGCTCGCCGGTTCAAAGTCTATATAAACTTTGTGTCTATTTACTTGTGCACACAAAGTATCCGACATTTTCCAACAATTTTATCTTGCGACGCAGAAGAGTTGGTTGCATCGCAGCAAGGGAAACTGCGGGTTTCCTGGTGCAGATGTATGGGGCGCAAGGGCCCGCCGCAAGGGGGGCGGGGGCAAGAAAGTTCTATGGCTGATGCAAAAGCCGCAATACTCCGTCGGGCGTAACCCCAGTGGCCCAGGCGGCGCCCAGCCCCAGCAGCAGCACCAGGCCCCATTCGGTCAGGCTGCCGGTTTCCAGCAGATCCAGGGTGAAGCGGCGCCGGTTGGGCCAGAGCAGCGGCACGCCGGAGGGCGTCAGGGCATCGGCCAGAAGATGGGACAGATACCCCACCGCCACCGGCGCCGCCAGCCAGCCCAGCCCCATGACCGCCAGCAACCCCAGGCAGGCCAACACCGCCAACAGGCTGTGGGTGATGCCGCGATGCCCCACCAAGAGCGACAGCGGCACCGAGACCACGCGCAGCTTGCGGCCCACCAGGCTGCCGGGATGGTCGATGTCGGGCAACATGCTGCCCAGCACCGCCAGCGCCAGGCCCGGCACGGTTTCGGGTGTGGGATGGGGCGGCAGCAGGCCGGCGGCGGCGGCCACCAGGGCCCAGGCCGAGGCCCCCACCACCATGTGGGAAGACGCCATCATGCCAAGGAGTAAACACCGAAAGGGCCGGGCGCTGAAAGGGGCGGCTTTCCACCTCCTCGGCCGCGCCGTCCCATCCGGTCGAATGGAAACCCCGCTCCCGCCTCCCCACCTGCCCGGCTTGAACGCCATTCCATAGGAAAGCCCATGCCCAGACTCCTGAAAGGCCGCAAGGTGGCCATCCTGGCCGCCGATGGCTCGGACCAGAAGACCGTTCAGGTGATGCACCAGGTCCTGGTGCAAAGCGGCGCCGATCCGGTCCTGTTGTCGGTGAAGCGGCCCGTCACCCTGGCCTGGCTCAGCACCGACTGGGGCGATGAGGTGGCCATCACCAGTGACGGGCTGGGGGCCGAGGCGGGGGACTTCGACGCCTTGATCCTGCCCGGCGGAGTGGCCGGGGCGGACCAGTTGCGCAACGACCCCCAGGCGGTGGGGCTGGTGGGCGATATGATCGAGCAGGGCAAGACCGTGGCCGCGCTGGGCCACGCGGTCTGGGTGCTGATCGAAGCCCGCGCCGTGCTGGGGCGTGGCGTCACCTCGGACGCGGCCATGCGCACCGACGTGGTCAATGCCGGCGGCCATTGGGTGGACGAGCCCACGGTGGTGGATGGCCGCATGGTCACCGGCCGCTCGGCCCGCGACTTGCCCGACTTCATGGCCCGGGTGGTGGATTGCCTGATGAACCGTTCCACCCGCCGGGCGGCGGTACCCCGCCCCATCTGAGCCGTCAGAGCAGCTCCACCGGCAGCGGCGACACGCCGATCACATGGGGATGGCCGCCCAGCAGCAGCGCCCACAGCACCAGCCCGGCGAGCAGCCAGCGCCAGTCCAGGTCCCCGGCGCGCAAGCGCCCGGTCCCGGTCTGGGCGGCCAACCGGCCCCAGTCGGCTCCCAGGGCGGCGCGGCGGCGGCGCTCGAAGGCCAGCATGCCCAGCAGCGGCAGCGCCAGCAGCAGCCCGAACAGGATCAGCGAGGCCAGGTCGCCATTGGGGACCAGATGCGCCCCGGCCCACAGCGTCAGCCCCCACAGGAACGGATGCCGGGTGAGACGCAGGATGCCCGGGCGCTGGAAGTCGAACCCCTTGGCGCCCCGCCCCAGGGAAAAGGGATTGGGGGTGGCCAGGCCCGCCGCCAGCAGCAGGCTGGCCGGCAGCATGAGCAGGAAGGGCACCCAGCGGGTCCAGGGCGCCTGTGGCCACAGTTCCACCACCGGGGCATCGCGGTAGGCCATGGCGATCCAGGCGATCACCGCCAGGGACAGCAGGGAATAAAGAACCATGTAGAGCGGCTTGCCCAGGCGTGCCACCAACGGGCCGCGCAGCCGGGGATTGGCGGGAATGGCATGGCTGGCCACGAACGCCAGCAGCGCCAGCACCAGTTCGGCCACCTCAATAGGCTCCGTCGCAGATGTCCAGCTTCAACCGGTTCTGCCGGCAGGCGGCCACCAGGGTGTTGCGCAGCAGCACGGCGATGGTCATGGGCCCCACCCCGCCCGGCACCGGCGTGATCAGCCCGGCCACCTTGGCTGCCTCGTCAAAGACCACGTCGCCCACCAGCCTGCGGCGGCCGTCGGCGCCGGTGACCCGGTTGATGCCCACATCCAGCACCACCGCGCCCGGCTTGACCCAGTCGCCGCGGATATAGCCGGGCCGCCCCACCGCCGCGATCAGCACATCGGCGCGGCGGCATTCCTCGGCCAGGTTCTGGGTATGGGAATGGGCGATGGTGACGGTGGCCGATTCCCGCAGCAGCAGCTGCGCCATGGGCTTGCCCACCACATTCGAGCGCCCCACCACCAGGGCACGGCGGCCGTCCAGCTCGACGCCATATTCCTTGAGCAGCATCATGCAGGCCAGCGGGGTGCAGGGCATCAGCCCGCGCACGCCGGTGACCAGGCGCCCCACATTCTCGGGATGGAAGCCGTCCACATCCTTGGCCGGGTCCAGGGCATCCATGATGCGGGCGGTGTTCAGGTGGTTGGGCAGCGGCAGCTGGATCAGGATGCCATGCACCGCCGGATCGTCATTCAGCCCCTCGATCAGGGTCAGCAGCTGATGTTCGGTGGTGTCGCGCGGCAGGGTGTGCTCGAAGCTCTTCATGCCCACATCCAGCGCGCGCTGGTGCTTGGTGCGCACATAGACCTCGCTGGCGGGATCGTCGCCCACCAGGATCACCGCCAGGCCCGGGGTCACATGGTGGAAATCGCGGATCTCGCGCACCAGTTCGGTGATCTCGTCCCGCAGCTCAGAGGCCGAGGAGGTTCCATCGATCAGGCGGGCGGTCATGGCAGGCTGTCCTCGATCAGACGTCGCAACAGGTCGGGGTCAACATCCACCGCCAGGGTCTTGCGGCGGTCGGTGGCGCCCTGGACGATCTCGAAACTGGATTTCGACAGCTTCCAGCTCTTGGCCAACAGGTCGATCAGGGCCTTGTTCGCCTTGCCGTCCTCGGGCACGGCGGTGACGCTGACCTTCAATACCCGGCCGCCGTCGGCCTCGGGCTGCAGCCCCTCGATGCGGCTGCGCCCGGCCTTGGGCGTCAGGCGTACCGCCAGCCGGGTGGTCCCGGCCAGCACACTGACCGGGCCCGCCTCAGCCATATTGCAGCAGCAGCCGCGAGATCACGCTCTGAATGAAGAAAATGCCCAGGAACAGCACGATAGGCGACAGGTCCACGCCGCCCATGTTGGGCAGCACCCGGCGGATGCGCGACAGCACCGGCTCGACGACGCGACCCAGGAAGTCCTGCACCATGTAAACGAACTGATTGCGCGAGTTGATGACGTTGAAGGCCACCAGCCAGGAGATCACCACATAGATGATGACCGCCCACATATAGAGATCCAGGGCAATGAACAGGACCTGAACCAGGGGGACAAGAATGGCATCCATCCGCCACTATCCTTACATCATCAAGGGGTTGGCGGTCAGCCTACCGATGCGCGCCCGCCCATGCAAGGGGGGCTGCCGTCCTCTGCCCATGGTCCAGTCACCGAACCCGTCATCGCCCCCTTGCCAACCCCCGTGCCGCCCCTTGACAGACGCCCGCCCGTTGCCCATTATCCCGGCCTCTGAGAGGACGGGGCTGTAGCTCAGTTGGGAGAGCGCGTCGTTCGCAATGACGAGGTCAGGGGTTCGATTCCCCTCAGCTCCACCATCCTCCAGACAGGACAAAGGGCCGCCCCCGACGGGAGCGGCCCTTTCCTTTTCAGCCTGCCCGCCTCAAACCTCGCGACCGCTGGACCAGTGCCATTCGGCGCTGTCCTCGGGATGGGGGTTTTCCAGATAGGGCATATATTTGCGGTCCTCGCCCATGATGTGCTTGATCAGCCAGCCATAGATGAGGTCGAACAGGGCCTGGGCATCCAGTTCCTTGCCGCGCTCCACGTCGGACTTCAGGTCGAAGACCACGTCATACATCTTGTCGTGCAGTTCCTTGTGCGCCCGCCAGTCGGGATAGCCGGCCCGCTTCATGGCCTGCTCTTCCTCGGAGAAATGCACCAGGATGAAATCCTCGAGGGTGCCCAGCACGGACAAAAGCTCGGCCTGGTCGTGATGCGAGCCGAGCAGGGGCTCGAGGCGAGCCAGGCAATCCAGAATCATCCGATGGTGGCCGTCCAGAACTTCGGACCCCACCGACATCTCGGGTGACCAACCAATGACCGTCATGATGCTTCAGCCTTCCATCAGGGCTCGAATATGCGCCGCCACGCAGGCGGCCAGGGCGCGGGTCTCGTACCCGCCTTCCAGCACCGACACCACCCGGCGGCCGCAACTGTCCTTGGCCACGGCCAACAGCTGGCGGGTGATCCAGTCGAAATCGGACACCTGCAGCCGCAGATGCGCCATGGGGTCGGCGGCGTGCGCGTCGAACCCGGCCGAGATGATCAGGAAATCCGGGGCGAAGTCACGCAGCCGGGGCAGGATAGTCTCGGTATAGGCCGCACGGAATACATCGGACGTGGCACCCGCCGGCAGCGGCAGGTTCACCACCACGGCGCCGCCATCGGGCCCGGTTTCGGTGACCGCGCCGGTATAGGGAAAGGCGTCCTGCTGATGGGTCGAGGCATAGAAGGTGCCGGGCTCGTCCCACAGCACCGCCTGGGTGCCGTTGCCGTGGTGCACGTCGAAATCCACCACCGCCACCCGCTTGAAGCCATGCACGTCGCGGGCATGCAGCGCGCCGATGGCCGCGTTCGAGAACAGGCAAAAGCCCATGGCCGCCGCCCGCTCGGCATGATGCCCCGGCGGCCGGACGGCGCAGAAGGCGTTACGGGTCCTGCCCGTGGCCACCTCGTCCACCGCCGCGCAGACGGCCCCCGCCGCCCGCAGCGCGGCCTCGCCCGAGCCGGGCGACAGCATGGTGTCGCCGTCCAGTTCCACCAGCCCGCTGGCGGGAATGGCGCCCATGATGGCGGCCAGATGTTCGGGCGTGTGCGCCCGCAGAATCATCTCGTCCGAGGCACGGGGAGCTTCCTCGCGCGGCAGGTACGAAAATTCTTCATGCTCCAGAATGTGCATGATCGCCTTCAGCCGATCAGAACATTCGGGATGATATTCCCCCGTGTCATGCTCGAAGCAGGCCGGGTGGGTGAACAACACGGTGCTCATTCCTGAACGATCTCCCCCGGGTTGGCATTCTTATCTGTCGGTCAACCCTTTGAACGGCAGTGTAGCATCAACTTGGTATGACCGCAGGCGCGAATTTTCACGCATGAACTTCTCTTTTTCGGCGGTTTGTTAGCCGTCCGGTTTAGTGCCTCTCTCCCTGTTCGTCATCCCCACCCGACACGGGGCGTGCTTTGAAAAGCGGGAAAGGCGCGTGGATGCCCGCGGCATACGCGGCCCCTTTCTAGTAGCGCAGGTTGACCGTCACCTCTCCTCCCATTTCCGACAGGTCGAAGGCGGCCTCCTCGAAGGCGGGCGGGCCGGTGACCTCGGGATTGTTGGACAGGGCGAAGCCTTCGGTGGGGATCATGCCCATGAAGCGGTCCATGGCGCCGTCGCCGTCCTCGTCATGATAGGCGATCACCGCATAGCGGCCGGGCGCCAGCCCTTCGAAGCGCACAGTCACCTTGTCGGGGTGCGCCGTGGTCTGGCGCACCGCCAGGCTGAGCTCTTCCTTGCGGAAGGTCTTGGGCTCGGAATACAGGGCGACACGGACCATGCCGCGGTCGTCGCGCAGGTCGGCCACGGTCACGGCCAGGTCGGCGGCCCGAGCGGCACCGGGCAGGGCCAGGAGCAAGACCCCCAGGAGCAAGAGGGATGGACGGCGCATATCAGTCTCCGCTAATCTTTGATGCGCCACCTTAGCCCGGTCGGGCGGGTTTGGCATTGCGATCTGTGCATGCAAGGACTGCGCACGGCCTTGAAGCCCAGCGACCCCCTGAAATCCGCCCCATCCCCGGCCCGCGCCAGCGCCGCCAGCTGCCGGGACTGCGGCATCCGCGACCTGGTGCTGTTCGCCGACCTGAGGGACGGCGACTTCGGGCTGATCCACCAGCCCATCGATTCCTTGTGCTTTGCCCCTGGCGCCACCCTTTATTCCGCCGGGGACGGCGCCTGCAGCCTGTTCACCATCCGCGCCGGGCTGGTCAAACTGGTGCAGTTCCTGCCCGACGGGGCGCAGCGCATCGTGCGGCTGTTGCGTCCGGGCGCCGTGGCGGGGCTGGAGGTGCTGACCGGCGGCGCCTTTGCCCACACCGCCATCGCCCTGCAGCCGGTCACCGCCTGCCGTATCCCGCGCGAGGTGGTGGACCGCCTGTGCCGCGAGACCCCGCGCCTGCATAGCCAGCTGATGCTGCGCTGGCACCAGGCGCTGAGCCAGGCCGATGAATGGCTGACCGGCCTGTCCACGGGCAGCGCGCGCCAGCGGGTGGCGCGGCTGTTCCTGCATTTGCTGGCCGAGCCCGAGGAACCGGCCCATCCGGACCGCTGCCGCCTGTTCAGCCGCGAGGATGTGGGCGCCATGCTGGGCATCACCACGGAAACCGCCAGCCGAACCGTGGCCGAGTTCAAACGCCAGGGGCTGATCACCGAGATCGCGGCCAACTATTATGACTGCCGGCCGGCCGACCTGGAGCGGGTGGCGGCCGAGGGCTGAGCCCATCCCGGCAGAGGACTACCGAAAACCAACCCGTCCGCCGGCTGCCGTGTGCACCTGAATAGTGCGCGCGACCGGTTGCTGGCGGGGGCCGGTTGGTTCTCGCTGGTGCTTGCGGTGGACGGCATGCTCATGCTGCACAAGGCGGCGGACCGCACTCTGGGGCTTGAGCCCAATTTCCTCTATGGCCTGCTGCGGCCGAGCGCCCACCCCGTCCCCGGCGCAACCGCACACCTTGCGGAAAAGAGGTGGGGCAGATATCGACGGCGGGCAGAAACAAAAAGCCCGCCGGACAGGAGCCGGCGGGCTTTGAAAATCTTGGTTGCGGGGGCGTGAAACCACCGAGGTTGATACAGGCGTGGGGATGGACCGTCCGCCATGTCCTGACGCGCGAGCAAACGAATCTGATTGCCCGGGCGCTAGGTGGCTGACAGAATCGCGGGTCAGGGGCGTGTGCTGGGAGAGAAGGTCGGATGCGGGACATCATCAGTCTGTCGGCCTTTCCGAAATCCGGCGTCACCTATCTGAACTTTCTGATGTTCCACTGCCTGTTCCCCGGGGACGAGGCCGATATCGCCCAGTTGGAGCGGCGATATGTGATCGACATCCACGCCTATCCCGAGGCGGATTTCGCCTATGCGGCGGGACCCAGGGTAATCAAGTCGCATTTTTCCTGCCAACCGGGCCTGCCTTTCATCGATCGCACCCGGCGGGCGGTCTATGTGATCCGCCATCCCATCGACGTCATGGCCTCGGCCTGGGACCAGGAGCAATTGCTGAGTGCGACCGGCGCGGCGCCGGGGGACTTTGCCGCCTATGTTCGGGCTTGGCTGGAAAGCGGCGGGGGCGCCTTTCCCTTTGCCGGCAGCTGGGTGCAGCATGTGCGGTCCTGGCTGTGCCAGTCGGCCATTCCGGTTCATCTGGTGCGCTATGAGGCGCTGGTGGACCGGCCGGAGCAGGAATTAACGGGGATCCTGGACTTCCTGGAACTGGACGTCCCTGCCGAGCGGCGGGCCTGGGCCATCGCCCGCAGTTCCATGGCCGCCATGGCGCGCCTAGAAGAGGAAGAGGTGGCCAACCGCCGCACCGGCGTGTTCTATCGCCAAGAACTGGCCGCCGGTTACGAGCGTGGGCGGCGTTTCGTCAACAAGGGCCACCGCAACAGCTACCAGACCCTGTTGACCGAGGCCGAGCGGGCGCTGGCCGACCAGACCTTCGGGGCGGAACTGGCGGCCTATCTCGCGGACGCTCCATGACCCCGGAAGAAACCGACCTGTGGATGCGGGCGCTGCGCCAGACCATGGGGCTGCGGCAGGGCAAGGCCGACACCCGCGAGATCCAGGTGTTGTCCATCGAATTCGCGTCGGTCTGCAACCTGCGCTGCGCCTACTGCTTCCTGCACCGCGAAAACGGCCGGCCGCACTATCTGGACCCTGCGCTCTACGCCAAACTGATCGACGAGATCGCGGGCAACCCGGAGTTTGACATCAAGACCATGGAATGGCCCATCAGCGGCGAGTTCTTTATGAACAAGTACTGGCGGAGCTTTATCGAAATCACTCGTCGGGCCATGGACCAGCACCCCAGCTTCCGCCCCTGGGTGGTGCTGAACGACAATATGATGCTGTTCACCCCCGACAAGATCGAGGCAGTGTTGGATAGCGGGGTGGTGCATCAGGTCATCTGCAGCCTGGACGGCCGCGACAAGGACTCCGCCGAGCGCATGCGGCCTGGGGCCGTCTATGAAACCCTGCTGGCCCATATCCATGCCCTGGTGGACGCCAACCAGGCCCGGGGCGGCCCGCTGGTGATCGAGATCAACAACGGCGTGGACTCCTTATGCGCCCAGCGTCCCTTGGACCCAGCCATGCGGGCGGTGTTCGAGCGCGTGGACCGGGTGCGCCCCTGGAGCCCGGTGAACTGGAACGACAGCTTCAAGCTGAGCCGGGACAGCCGCGCCGAGGCCAAGAGCGGCTTCTGCCAGTTCGTGACCAATTCGGTGTCGCTGTCCACCTCGGGCCGGATCATCAAATGCTGCATGGATTTGCAGGAAAGCACCGCCTATGGCGACCTGCGCACCCACAGCCTGGCCGAGATCTGGCGTGGACCCGGCCGGCAGGAGTTCATGGAACGGATGAGCCAGGACCGGCGGTGCGACGTGACCGGCTGTGCCGGCTGCTCCATCGGCTATACGGACAACAACAACGCCTTCAGGCCGAGGGGATAAGCGCTCCCTGCATCAGCGCCAGCCAGCGCTCGCTGTAAAGCGGCATGTCGGGCGACAGCCGCAGGCTCTGCCCGGTGGCCACATCCACCACCGGCATGCCCGCCAGCAGGGCGAGGCGGGTCAGGCCGGCAGCAAAGGACAACTGGCCGGCCAGATCGCGGCTTTCGCGGAAGCGCGAAGGCCAGGGGGCGCGGTCCGTGGGCAGGCCGGCAAAGAAGCGCTCGGCCAAGTCCCGGCGCAGCAGGAAGGCATTGTTGCCGGCCCGGTTGCTGCCCATCAGCACATAGCCGCGCCGTGCCGCCCAATGTTCCAGCGCGGCGACCGAAGTGCCCCAATAAAGCCAGGACGGATGCGCCCGGTCGCGCACGAACCCCTCGTCATAGGGAATGGTGATGGGCAGGCGGTCGCCGAACACCGCGTTATATTCGCAGATCACGATCCAAGGGGTCACGGACTGCACCGAGTCCAGCACCCAATAGTCGTTGCCATCCAGGTCCACGCTGAGGATGCCCACCTCGCCGCCAAAACCGTTGCCTCGGATCAGCCCATCGATGCTGTCGCGGGTGATGAAGGCGGTGACGGCGGTCAGGTCGTGGCGCCAATGGATCGGGTGCGCCCGCAAGGCCGCCATGTCCTGGGCATTGGCCTCCAACACCAGGCCCCGCCAGTTGCGATGCTGCAGCAGGAACCGGCAATTGCTTTCCGAGAAGTCCTGCACGCCGAACTCGATGAAGGACTGGGGAATGCCGGGCAGCCGCGAAACCAGCCATTCGATGATCCCGTCCTCGCCGAACTGCGAGAACACCTTGAATTCCACGTCAGGCAGGCATCCCGGCTGCGGGATGCCGGCCAGCTGACGGGCGGCCATGGTCCCCTGAAGCATCAGAATGTCGTCGGCCACATTGCCCATGAAACACCCCCGGTGATCCCGTCGGCGCCCAGGGTATCGCATCCCCGCAGGGGCGCCAATCGCCTTGTTTTTCAAGATGATATTTGAGCCGGCCGGGCGAGCCCTATAAGGTGGGCGCGACAGGGAGGCGTGATATGCGTGTGGGGATCGTGCGGACAACCCCTTGGTCGGTTGGCGGGGGCTATCAATACGAATTGCTGCTGATGGAGGCCCTGGCCGCCGTGGCCAAGGCACGTCCCGAGGACGAGTTGGTCTATCTGACCGACCCCGACCCCCACCTCTATAATCTGGTGGCCACCGGCGCGGTGACCTTTGCCGGCCTGCCCATGCGCTGCATCACCGAGCCGCGCTATGACCAGCCCTCCACCATGGCCTTCCTGAACCAGACGCCCGAGCCCCTGCCGGCCGGTCCGGTGATCCGCACGGACCTGGCCAAGGCGCGGGACTTGCGCCGCCTGGGCGTGGACTGGCTGTTCCAGCTGTCGCAGAACCCCTTTGCCTTCGAGGCGCACATGCCGTTCGTGATGCCCATTCACGACCTGCAGCATCGGCGCCATCCCGAATTCCCAGAGATCACGGCGCATGGCCAGACCGAGTTCCGGGAATATCTCTATGGCCATGCCTGCCGGCACGCCACGCTGATCCTGGTGGATTCCGAATTTGGCCGCGAGGATGTGCTGGAATTCTATGGCGACCTGATCGGCGAGGACCGCATCCGGGTGCTGCCGTTCTTTCCGCCCACCCGCTCGGTGCCCATTCCGGGTGAGGCCGAACTGCGCCAGGTGGCCCAGGACTACCGCCTGCCGTCCCGCTTCTTCTTCTATCCGGCGCAGTTCTGGCGGCACAAGAACCACCATCTGATCGTGCAGGCGCTGAAGCTGATCAAGGACCAGACCGGCGCCGAGATCCCGGTTGTGCTGTGCGGCGCCTATTCCGACCGGGTCCGGGCCGAGAATTTCGTGGATGTGGTCAAGACGGCGGAATCCCTGGGCGTGGCCGGACAGTTCAGCTATCTGGGCTGGGTGCCCGACAGCCACATCCCGGCCCTTTATGCCCTGTCCGCCGGATTGGTGATGCCCACCTTCTTCGGCCCCACCAACCTGCCCACGCTGGAGGCCTGGCATTATGGCTGCCCGGTGATCACCTCGGACATCCGGGGCCTGCGCGAACAGACGGGCGACGCCGGCCTGCTGGTGGACCCCACCCGGCCCGAAGCCCTGGCGGCAGCCATGGTCCGGCTGTGGAGCGATCCCGCCCTTGCCGCCGACCTGGTGCGGCGGGGCCGCGAGCGGCTGGCCCGCCACGATTGGGGCAGCTTCGTCGAGCAGGTTGCCGGGATCGTCGAGGAAGCCGGCGACCGGGTGCGCCAGGGGATGTCGCCGCGCTATCCCGAGGCTTCGCCATGAGTGCGGACCTCGCCCCCGTTGAGCAGATCCTGCAGGACGGCCAGTTGTTGGCGCTGATCGTGCGGGCCGGGTTCCAGGCTCCGGGGGTGCGGTTTTTCACGCCGGGCCATCTGTCGCAGCAGCTGGCCCATATGCAGCATCCGGCCGGCCATGTGATCCCCGCCCACCGCCATAATCCAGTGGTCCGCGAGGTGACGCTGACCCAGGAGGTGCTGATCCTGCGCCGCGGGCGCCTGCGGGTGGATTTCTATGACGACCGGGGCGCCTATCTGCAGAGCCGCGAGCTGGGAGCGGGCGACGTGATCCTGCTGGCCTCGGGCGGGCATGGGTTCGAGGTGCTGGACGAGGTGGAAATGATCGAGGTGAAGCAAGGCCCCTATGCCGGCGACGCCGACAAGGTGCTGCTGTCACCCGCTGCCGGGCCGGGCCGTCCATGATCCCTGTCTGCGAGCCGCTGCTGGGCCCCGAGGAGCGCACCGCCGTGCTTGCGGCCCTGGACAGCGGCCGCATTGCCGACGGTCCCTGCATCCCCGAGTTCGAGCGTCGCTTCGCCGCCTATTGCGGCGTGGCCCACGGCGTGGCGGTCAGCAGCGGCACTGCCGCCCTGGCGGTGGCGTTGCAGGCCCTGGAGCTGGAGCCGGGGTCCGAGGTGATCCTGCCCAGCCTGACCATCATCTCCTGCGCCCTGGCGGTGATCGAGGCGGGCTGCGTGCCGGTGCTGGCGGACTGCGCGCCGGACACGGGCTGCCTGGACCCGGCCCAGGTGGCGGCCCGCATCACCCCCCGGACGCGGGCGGTGATACCGGTACATCTGTTCGGCCACCCGGCAGACATGGATGCCTTGGCCGACCTGGCCCGGCGGCATGGGCTGGCCCTGGTGGAGGACGCGGCCCAGGCCCATGGCGCCACCCATGGCGGGCGCCGGGTGGGCGGCCTGGGCACCCTGGGCTGCTTCAGCTTCTATGCCAACAAGATCATCACCACCGGCGAGGGCGGCATGGTGGTCACCGATGATGCCCGGCTGGCCGAACGGCTGCGGCTGTTGCGCAATCTGGCCTTCCGACCGGACCGCCGCTTCCGGCACACCGAGATCGGGCACAATTACCGCATGACCAACCTGCAGGCGGCGCTAGGCTGCGCGCAACTGGACCGCATCGACGAAATCCTGGCCCGCAAACGGCGGCTGGCCCAAGCCTATGCCCAGGGGCTGGACGGCATCGCGGGCATCACCCGGATGGCCGAGCGCCCCGGCGTCCAGAGTGCTTGCTGGATGGCGGCGGTGGTGATTGACGAAGCGGTGGGCTTTGATGCCTCGGTGCTGGCCGAGCGCCTGCGGGCTGGGGGCGTGGACAGCCGCCCCTTCTTCCTGGGCCTGCATGAACAACCGGTCCTGCGGCAGCGGGGATTATTCGCCGACACCCGCCTTCCAGTCACCGAACGGCTCGCCCGCCAGGGCCTTTATTTACCCACTGGGCCGACCCTGGACCTGGCCGAGGTGGAGCGGGTCTGCCAGGCGGTACGCGAGGCGCTGGCATGACCCAGCCCTTTGGCGATGCTTACGCCGCAGCCTATGACTGGCTTTATGGCAGCAAGGATTATGCGGGCGAATGCGACCTGATCGAACGGCTGCTGGCCCGCCATGGCGCCCCAGGGCCCCGGCGGCTGCTCGACCTGGGCTGCGGCACCGGCAATCATGCCTTTCCCCTGGCAAGCCGGGGCCATGCCGTCACCGGCGTGGACCGGGCACCGGCCATGCTGGACCACGCCCGCGCCAAGCTGGAGCAAGGGCCGGGACAGCCCCAATTCCTTGAAGGCGACCTGCGGTCGGTAATAATTCCCGGGACCTTCGATGCGGTGCTGATGATGTTCGCCGTGCTGGGCTATCAGCACGACGACACCGACCTGATGGCCGCGCTTGCCACCGTCCGCCGGCATCTGGCGCCGGGCGGTCTGTTCCTGTTCGATGTCTGGAACGGGCCGGCGGTGCTGGTGGACCGCCCCGGCCCGCGCCAGCGCAGCGTGGACACCCCTTCCGGGCGGCTGGAGCGGTGGTCCGACGGCAGCCTGGACCTGGCCCGCAATCTCTGCCGCGTGTCCTTCCACCTGCGCCGCCTTGACGGCGACCGGCTGGTGGCCGAGACCCGTGAAGAGCATGTGATGCGCTATTTCTTCCCCCAGGAACTTGCACGGGTGCTGGCGGCGGCGGACATGGACCTGGTGGAGCTGGTGCGGTTCCCCGATGGCCAGGGCGCCCCCGACGAAACGGCCTGGACCGTGATCGGCGTGGCCCGGGCGCTGGACGGCGCAGAAAGGCAGAGCTGATGGCGGCGATCACCGAATTCTTTCCCGATTACCAAGCCGCCCTGGCCACCTGTGGCGACGGCTATCAGGCCGAAGACATCGCGGCGGTGGTGGCCTACCGCACCGCCCATCTGGCGGCGGGCCTGCCGGGCAGCTGCCTGTCGCCCGATTACTGGGTGATGCTGGTCAAGGCCCTGACCCTGGCCCGCGCCGGCGGCACCCGCATGCGGGTGCTGGATTTCGGCGGCGGCTGCGGCCTGCATTACCATCTGGTGCGGGCCATCCTGCCGGACCTGACCTTGCATTGGTCCGTGGTGGAGACGCCAGCCACGGTCGCGGCGGCACGGGCTCTGCCGCGGATGGATGGCCTGGACTTCTTCCCCTCGGTGGAGCAGGCGCAGGCGGCCCTGGGCGGCTGCGACCTGGTGCATGCCTCGGGCGCCCTGCCCTATGTGCCCGCCCCCGAAGCCACCTTGGCCGCCCTGGCCGGCCGGTCCCGCTTCCTGGTCCTGGCCCGCTTCCCGGCCCATGACGGTCCGCGCTGTGTCGGCGTCCAGCAATCGCTGCTCAGCCAGCATTGCCCCGGCCCCATGCCGCCCGGCCTCCCGGACCGTCCGGTGCGCTACCCCATCACCTTCCTGCCCATGGCCGACGTGCTGCGGCTGCTGGCCCCCCATTACAGGGCCCTGGAACAAGTGCCGTCCGACACCGTCTATGAGCTGGACGGCACCAAAGTACCTGGCGCCTCCTTCCTGTTCCGCGCCTGATGGATCACCCCAGCTGACGGGCCCGCACGGCAACGCAGACCAGCTCGGCGGCCTGCTCGGGCGACAGGCTGCCCGGAACGTGGACCTCGGCGGCATCGGGTGCCTCGTAGGGCGAGCCGATGCCGGTGAAGTCGGGCAGCAAGCCGGCCCTGGCCTTGCGGTAGAGCCCCTTGGGATCGCGCGCCTCGCAGACCGGCAGCGGCGTGTCCACGAACACTTCCAGGAAATTCCCGGTGCCGATGATGCGCCGGGCCAGGGCCCGCTGCTCGCGCAGGGGTGAGATCAGGCTGACCAGCACCACCAGCCCGGCCTCCACCATCAAGGCAGCACATTCGGCGGCACGGCGCACATTCTCGGTTCGCTCGGCCGGCGAGAAGCCAAGGTCGCGGTTCAGGCCGTGCCGCAAATCATCGCCATCGATGCGGGTGCAATGCAGGCCCTGGGCGTGCAGCTTGCCCTCCACCAGGGCGGCCAGGGTGGACTTGCCCGATCCCGACAGTCCGGTCAGCCACAGGCAAAGGGGCCGCTGCCCCTTCTGCCGCGCCCGCGCCGCCTTGTCCACCTGGACCGAGGCAGCGGCCTCGGGCCGGTCCTCGGCCACCACCATGCCCACCCCCAGGGTGTCGCCATCCTCGGAATCAGTCAGGATGAAGCCACCAAGCGGGCGCGAGTCCCCATAGGGCTCCGCCACAAGGCCCTGATCCAGGGTCAGGGTCACCAGCCCGATTTCGTTGACGGCAAGCTGGGCGGCGGGATGCCGCTCCAGGCTTTCCGGGTCCATGCGATGGACCAGTTGCTCCACCCTGCAGCGGGTGGCCGCCGTGCCCAGGCGAAGGCCAAAGCGCTGCCCCGCCACCAGCGGGCGATCCGCCAGCCAGACCATCCGGGCCGTCAGCCGGGTGACCACGCTCAGCTGGTCCGCCGCCGGGCAGATCACATGGCCACGGGCGGCATCCAAGGCATCGGCCAAGGTGACCACCACCGACCGGCCCTCGCCCGCCTCGGCCACCTCGCCCGAAGGAGCCAGGATTCGTTCGATGCGCGACAGCTGGCCCGAGGGTAGAACCGCCACCCGGTCCCCCTGACGGACGATGCCGCCCGATACCCGGCCCGCATAACCCCGGAAATCTTGATTGGGTCGGATGACCACCTGGATCGGCAGCCGAAAGCCCCGGCCCGTCGGGGCGCTGGCCGGGCCAGCCCCTTGAAGCACCTCCAGCAGTGACGGCCCCTTATGCCAGGGGGCGGCATCCGCCGGCCGGGTCACGTTCTCCCCGGTCAGGGCGCAGACCGGAATGGCTTGGCTCTGAGCCAGCCGAAGCCGGCGGGCCAGGCAGGCCCAATCCTCGGCGATCCGGACGAAGACCGCAGCATCCCAGTCCACCAGATCCAGCTTGTTGACCGCCAGCACCACTTGGCCCACGCCGAACAAGGCGCAGATCAGGGCATGGCGGCAGGTCTGGGGCTGCAGGCCATGGCGGGCGTCCACCAGCAGCACGGCCAGATCGGCGGTGGAGGCCGCCGTGGCCATATTGCGGGTATATTGGGGATGGCCTGGGGCATCGGCCAGCAGAAAGGTGCGCTGGCCGGCGCAGATGCTGCGCCAGGCCACGTCAATGGTGATGTTCTGCTCACGTTCGGCCTGCAGCCCGTCCAGCAGCCGTGACAGCTCCTCGGGCCCGCCGGCCGGGGGGACCAATGCCGCCCGCTCGTCCTGGCGGATGGCACCCAGCTCATGCAAAAGCCGACCGATCAGGGTGCTCTTGCCGTCGTCCACGCTGCCACAGAACAGGACGCGCAGGCTGTCCGTCCGGTCCATCAGAAATAGCCCTCGCGCTTCTTGCGCTCCATGGCCGCCGGGGCGTCATGGTCGATCAGGCGGCCATGGCGCTCGGTCCGGTCACTTTGCTCGAGCTCGGCGATGATCGCGTCCAGGCTGGATGCGGTGCTGTCGCAGGCGGCGGTCAGCGGATAGCAGCCCAGGGTGCGGAAGCGGACCATGCGGGTCTCGGGCACCTCGCCGGGGGCCAGGGGCAGGCGCTGGTCATCCACCATGATCCACTGCCCCTGGCGCCGCACCACCGGGCGAGGGCGGGCGAAATAGAGCGGCACCACCGGGATGCCCTCCTGCCGGATATAATGCCACACATCGCGCTCGGTCCAGTTGGACAGGGGAAAGCAGCGCACCGAGGCGCCATTGCTGACCCGAGCGTTATAAAGGGACCAGAATTCCGGCCGCTGCCGGCGGGGATCCCAGACATGGCCCGGCGCACGGATGGACATGATGCGCTCCTTGGCCCGGCTGACCTCCTCGTCCCGGCGGGCGCCGCCCAGGGCCAGGTCGAACCCGTGGGCCTCCAGCGCCTGGCGCAGGGTATCGGTCTTCATGATCCGGGTATAGGCCTCGGGGCCGTGACTGAAAGGCGAGATACCCTCGGCCCCGCCACGGGGGTTGGAGTGGACCAGCAAGCGGTGCCCGGTCGCGGCCGCCATCTGATCCCGGAAGGCGATCATCTCGCGGAACTTCCAGCCAGTATCGATATGCAGCAGCGGAAAGGGCATGGGGCCCGGGGCATAGGCCTTGGCCGCCAGATGCAATAGCACCGAGCTGTCCTTGCCGATGGAATAGAGGATCACCGGGCAGGCGGCCTGGGCACCGGCCTCGCGGATGATCTCGATGGCTTCGTCTTCCAGATGGTCGAGGTGCGGCCGGGACGTCATGGCGTGGGTTCAGACCGCGAAACCCGAGACACGGAAGCCGGGCATGGCCTTGTCTGGGGTCGGCGTGGGCGTCGAGGTTTCGTCGCCACGTCCCACCAGCTCCATCACGCAATCCCGCAGATCCAGGCGCTGGTCCAGCGCCATCCAGGCCGCCCGCGCCCGCCGGGCAAAGTCACGGCGCAAGTCCGCATTGGCCGCAAGCCGCCGCACCAGCGCCTTGTAGGCATCGGGGCCGTCGGCCACCATCTCTCCCAGGCCCAATTCCTGAAACAGCGCCGCAGATTGCCGGCTCCGGCCCTGATGGCCGCGACAGACCACCACGGGCAGGCCGATCTCCATGGGGTCGATGATGGACACCGCGCCGGAATAGGGAAAGCTGTCCAGATAGATGTCGCCGCCGGCGATCAGCTCCAGCAAGTCCTCGCGCCGGGCGCAGGGGGGATGGATTTCCAACCGATGGATGGACAGGCCGTGCTCCTGCATCAGCTGGCGCAGATGCCCCTCGAAGGCATTGGCAGGAAAAGGTTGTTCCCAGTTCGGATTGAAGGGATAGAGACAAAGGATTGAGTCGGGGATGTCACGCAGGATCTCGAACCAGGTGCCGGCTAGCTCGGGCGTGATCTTCTTGTAGTTCGCCCCAGAGACCAGGCGCAGGGGCTGACCGTCGGCGAGGGGCTCGGGGCGTTGGGGCCAGTGGCTGGCAAAGCAATAGCGATTCACCGTGCCGGGCAGCCGGATCAGGGTCTCGCTGTAGTCCTCCTGCGCGTCGGACCGTTCGTTCAGGCTGCCGGTCAGGTAGCTGTCCATCATGGGACTGCCCGTGGTGGTGGGATTCATGGTGGTGGCCATCTGGTGCCGGGCCACCCGGGCCACGCTCAAGGCGGCAGGGAGTTCGTAACCCGCCAGCAGATTGGTCCCGAACATCAGGACATCCAATTCCAGCAGGCGCAGGGTGTGAAGGGCCCGCACCAGATCATGGGGCAGTTGCACCAGCTTCAGGCCCGCCGCCTCGCAGTAGGCTCGGGTGTCCGGGTCGGTATCCTGGGGCAGGACCGCATAAAGGTCGAAGTGATCCTGGGGGAGATTAACCAGATGGGCCTTCATGGCACTGGTTTCGGCGCCCTTGCGCCAATTGGCACGCAATATTCCAATGCGCGGACGGCGGTCTGCGGGCCGGGCCGGGAAGTGATGGTCCAGGGTCACGCCGCGGCTGCGCAGATGCGCTTGCAGCAGATGGCAGAAATCTTCCCGCAGAGTCCGGGTGCTCTGGTCATGGAACCATACCCCTGCGCCATGGTGATTGAGCGCTTGGGCGTTGAGATGGAAGGGGTCGATCTGATGGCTGTCCACCGCAGTCCGCAAGGAGGCCATGACCGCCTGAATACTCGACTGGAACCGCCGGCACTCCCCGATTTCGCGAAAAAAGGGTGGAGGCGTGGTCAGGGCGACGGTGCAGGCCGTAACCAGGTTTGGCGATAACGCAGACCAGGGCGGAATGGGAAATCCCCGCGCATGGTCCAAAAGCCCAGCCGCGACGATGCCCTGGGCGCGCCGCAAGGGATCGGCATCATAGGCCAGTTCCAGGCCCCATAAGGTCAGGTCGTACGCCGCCGGGGTGACGCTGGCGCCGATGCCGCTGAGATTTATGAGCTTGTTGACAACGGGAAGCTCGGCTTGGACGAACTTCACAAAATCGGCGGGCTGCAGGGACATGACCTGTTTGGCCACTTCACGCCTGATATCGAAAAGTCGTTCGCGTTCGCCGTCTCCGCCCCCTTCGCGATAGCGCTTTGCGATCGCACCAACAGTCTCTGTCATGACGGCTCTCCCAACCGTCGACCAATGTATATCTTCGGTCGGTGAGAACAAAGGAACTCGTTAGACCGCCGATGGCCTCCTCGACTTGACCAGGGCCGAGGCTCTACTTTCAGCCGGATGAAAGTTCCAGAGCAGGTCACACCCTGCGTGGCGACCTAGCCCGAATCCTGTCGATCTGCGCTGCTGGAGCTGGAAAGGAGAAAGCCCCGGAAGCGGGGCTTCCGGGGTTGTCACTGTCGATGGTTGCGGGGGCAG
>CAYOKN010000019.1:0-22449 GCA_964404545.1 uncultured Rhodospirillaceae bacterium
CAGCCCTGCGCAGCCGCAGCGGCAGCGGCGGCGCTGTTGGCCGCCGCGTCGGCCGAGGTTGCCGCCGCCGCCGCGCTGCCCGCCGCATTGATCTCGCTGGCCGCCGCCGCATCTGCATGCCCCTGCGTCACCTGGATCGCGTTGGCGGCCGCATAGGCATCCTCCAGATCGGCGATGGCCTTGGCCACGCTTCGCACCGGCCCGCCGGCCGTCGCCACCAGACTGCCGGCGCCGGACGCCGGGCCGTTGGCCACCTGGTCCAGGATCTCGGCGGCGGCCTGGGTCTTGGTCACCGCCGCATTCAGATCGTCCTTGATGGTCATCATGCCCCCATGTGCTGATACAGCCGGACATTGGCCAGCTGGTGCAGATTGTCCGCCGCCGCCTGCAGGTCCAGCAGATCGGTGTCCAGCAGGATGTCCAGCTCGGGCTCGGTCAGGACCGGGCGCTTGCGGACCTCCAGCTCGGCATCCACCCACCAGCCGTTGCCCACGCGCTTGGGCGCGTCATATTGCTTGGTAAACCGGGCCTCGTGATCTTCCAGGCCCAGGCCGGCCAGAAGCGGGATGGTGAACCATTCCGCCCCCTCCTTGGCCTTGTGCGCGTACCAGGCCTCGAACAGCGCCATCTGGTCATTGCGCAGGCGCCAGCGCACGGTGACGCGGCTGGGCACCTGGGTGAATTCGCGGCGCTGGCGGGCCGGGCCAGACTCCATCTCGGTCCGCAGGATCGCCTCGCCGGGCCGGACCTTGTAGGGGTCCAGCACCGGCGCCGGCAAGGTCGCCGGCCAACGCTCCAAAGCCATCAGTACCCCCCGCGAGCCAGATTGTAAGTGTGCTCGAGCTGCGGCGCGATGCCGGCACCCCGGGCGATGTTGCCGGCCATCACGCCCTCGACCTGCTCCACCAGCACATCCAGCGTCAGCCCGCCGCCGGAGTCCCGGCGGCTGGACGCCGAGGCCTTGGTGCCCGGCGGGGTGGTGACATTGAGGGTGACCGGCACCGAGACCGCCGGCGCCGCCGCCTGTGCGAATGGCATTCGCGCCAGGTTGCGGATGTGGCGGGGATCGTCCTGGGTCAACACCTCCTCGGTGTCCAGCAGCACCGCCGGCACCTCGCCCGGCCCCAGCCGGGGCAAGCGCGGGCCGCCGCCGCCGTGATAGCGCGGCGCGGTGTCATACCAGGACGGATCAACGGGTACGCGGGGCCCGGTGCCCACAAGGCCGCCGGCATGATACAGACCACCAAACACGGGCGCGGACGAGGGCAGCAGACTGGCTGGCGCCGCCGCGCCGGCACCACCGCCGAAATCAAACAAGCCCGAGAAAATGCCCCCCAGCCCGCCCATCATGCCGCCCAGGCCGGATACCGCGTCCTTGGTGATGTTCTGGTAAATGAACATCTCCAGAACATCGGTCAGGATATCGGTGGCAAAAGTGGCAAAATCCGCCACGCTGGCCTTGCCGCTGGTCATGGCCTCGGCGATGGAGCGGGCCGAGGACCGGCCCCAGCCCTCCACCGCGCGCTGCAGGTCCTTGAACGCGTCATCGCCCGACCGGGCCAGATCCTCGTGGGCCTTTTCCACCGCCCGGGCACGGACCTCGGCCGAGATCACCCCGGCCTCATACAGCTCATTGACCCGCTCGATGGTGTCCGCATGCCGCTCCTCGGCGGTGCGAACGGACTCGGCCAGGCGCGCGCCCTCCTCCTCCATCTGCCGCCGGCTGTTGGCCAGGTTCTCCTCGATCTTGAGGAGGGCCTTGTTAGCCTCCACCGCGTCATAGGTGGCGGCGGCTTCCTGGCGCACCGTCTCCACGATCTCGGCCCGGCCGCGCAGGGACTCGGGCAGGCGCGAAACCGCCTGCTCGATGAAGGCCGCCCGGGCATCGGTGGCTTTCAGGACCTGCATTTTTAGATCGGCCATCACTTGGTCAAACCGGCGCGCATCCTCGACCATCTGCTTGGACGCCCGCTCGGATGCCTCGCGCGCCGGCTTGTCGATCACCTCGATCCGCTGCTGCGCCCGCCGCTTTAGGAGCTCAATGGCCTGGTCCACGTCCGCGTCGCTCACCCCCGCCTTGCCGCGCCGCTGCTCCTCGGCCGCAATGTCCCGCGTCAACCGCTGCCGCTCCGCCAGGATCTTGGCCGCCGCATCGGTTTCGCCCTTGACCACATCCTCCTGCAGGGCCTTGATCCGGCCGGCCACGGCCTCGGCATTGCGCAGCCGTTCGGCCTCGGCCTGGCCGGCGCGGGCCTCGTCCTTCCCGGCATGCAGGCGATCCACCTTGGCACGATCCTCGGCCACCAAGAGATCAATCTCTCGGCGCAGCTGCTCGGCCCTGGCACGCAAAGTCTGGCCGGCCGGGTGAAATCCACCGGCCAGGCGCTGCTCAATCTCTGCTAATTCGCGGCTCTTCTCGGCCACGATCGAGGCTGTCTTCCCAAGGCTCTCCCCCAGCATTTCGTTGGCCCACGCCTGCAGGCCCGAAAGTGAGGACATGGCAATGTCCACCGCGCCAGAGGTCTCGGCGAACTCCTCCATCAGATTGCCCCAGGCATCAGCCGCCTTTTTAGTGGCGCCAGCTAAGCCCTGAGCCTCCGCCGCCCCCGCACCGCCGACCTGCTGCTCGAGCGCGGCCAGGATATGACGCTGCGCCTCGGCGGTGTCGCCCGCCTCGAACATGGCCACGATCATTTCGCGCTGGGAATCGGTGAATGTCACACCGGCCCGGCGCAGGGCCGTCAGCCCCTGCTCGGGATCCTCCAGCGCCTTGCCCAGCTGCACCGCCGCCGACCGCACGTCACCGCCGAACACGGCAGCCATGTCCTGCGCCAGGCGCACCGCATCGGTGAACACATCGCCGGCGACGGTGCGGAAGGTGGCCAGCCCGGCGGCGGCCTCCTTGACCTGCTCGGCGGTGGCCATGGTGCTGGCCTCCAGCCGATCCGCCAGGGCCTCGATCTCACCAGCGGTCACGCCGGCGGAATGCCCCGTGGTCTTGATCACCGCCTCCAATCGGAGTGACGCCTGCTCGGCCAAACTGAAATCCCGCATCCCCATGGTCAGGGCAGAGACGGTTGCGCCGATCGCAGCAGCAGCGGCCAGTCCAGCCGGACCCAACCCGGCAAGCGCCGAACCCGCCATGCCGGCCCGACCAGCGAAGTCCTCCATCACGCCCCGGACCCCGCCCCCAATTTCACTCAGGGCTTGCAACCCGGGACCGGTCTCATCGGCGGCCCGGCTAATCCGCTGCAAAGCCCGCTGGCCGTCATTTCCCAACCCCTCCAACGCCCGGCGCACAACCTCAGAGTCGCGGACGGACAGACGAATGGAAAGGTTCCGCTCGGTCATGGATAGACTCCGATTTACGCGGGTGGCACCCTCAGCTGGTGCGCAACCCAGAGGCAGCAGGATGAACTTACTTCGCTATTTTATCGCGCTAATCGGCCGACCTACCGCCACCGAAGCCGTTAGACGGGCCAGATCAGAAATACAATTTGACCCCGGCCCCACCATCTTGACGGACATCAATGTGGAATGGGAGATCGTCTATCAAGACCGAGACGATGAACAAACAGAGCGGCGCATTACAGTCCGGTCTGTTCATGGAAGCAAGTACCCAAAATACATCAAAGCATATTGTCATCTTAGAAATGAAGAAAGGCACTTTAATTTGTACAACATACTGAAAGGGAAGGAGGCCGAGACAGGATCCCCTATCCCGCAGCGCGTGAATGATATTCCAGCATGGATTAACGGCCACGAACAAAGGCTTATGAAGATTAGTAATAAAATCGATATTCAGCGAAGAAAAATTGCCCTGATTATCCGCACACGTGACGGCGCAACCTTTGACGTCACCGTCAACGAGGCATTTGTGAAAAACGGCACTTCCGCTATCCGTGGCCGCGCCGTGAAACAAAATCGTGAAGGCGAGAGAAAATGGGCAGGACAAAAGACTTTCTACAGCCACATGTGCGAAGCCGTGTTCTCCAGAGATACAGGCGAAATATTCGCCGACATTAACGAAGTTTTTTCATCTATCGCTAAAGGACAAGACATACCCTAATTAGCCTCGCACTTTAACGGCACCAAGGCTGCCTCTTATTTGGCGATACGTCCGCCACCCCTCGGCGCCCTTGACGATCAGTTTAGCCGCCAAGTCCTGGGCCGCATGGGGCAGATCCACCAACGCCCGCGCGTGATTGGCCCGCATGCGCCCATCGGCCAGAAGGCCAAGGACGCCTGGGGAAAGCTCGCGCCGCATCTTGACGTGGATCTGCACATGGCGGCGGGTCCTGCCCGCCAGGTTGGCCACCTCGGCAATGGTGTGCCCAGCGCCCAACATTTCCTCATAGGCTCCGGCCCGTTCCCACCAGGTGACCTCGGCTCGCTGCAACTGCTCCAGCACCCCCGCCGCCGCAAGGGATGGCAGCGGGCGGTTCGGCAGCACAGCAACCCGATGCGCCCCAATGGCAACGGTCGGAAGAACCCTTCGCACCATGTCAAGGGCAGCATTGCGATCGATCCGCCGGGTCTGCTCCACCGCTTCGGCAAATGCCCGAAAGTCAAAGGCCACCTGCCCATACCCTCCGGTCTTACGGATGGACGGCAAGACTTCCGAGGTCACCCATTTCTTGAACCTTTTGGCCGCAGGCTTCCGGCTGGTGAGCGCCAAAGAATAAAGACCGGACTCGTTGATGACGGTCATCTCTTGAAGCCCGCCAAGGGTGTCCACAATACGGACCCCCTTCTCGTCCTCGTCCAACCGGCTCACGACCTGGCGAGAATTCCCGTGCTCCAAGATGCGACAGACATCAGCAGCCACAAACCACGTCTCGCCATCCTCGCCACGCACGACACGGACGCCATTCCCCTCGAAGTCAAAGGGAATCACCGTGCTCATAGCCGCACCCCGGACACGTTTTCCAGCGCCGCCACGGACGTCAGCAGAGCATCATCCTCCCAGGAGGCGACACTGCCGCTGTCGTGGATCAGTTGCATCAGACGAAGCTTGACCAGCACACCGGGAACACCCTGGCAGGGGCTTTCCGCGATCCGGCGGAACAGACTGAAAGCACGGCCGCTCATCTGCTCCATCTCGGACTGGCTGCCCGCGGCGTCCGCTGCCACATAAGCAGCCCGCGCCTCGTGCCACAGGGCGACGATCTCACCATCATCCGGCTTCATTTGCGACACCTCCGACGAACTTAGGTGCGCATTTTGCGCATGGTTGCGCATGCTGCGCAAGCACGATTAGCGCAGCCTTGCGTTTTTTGCGCTTCCGCGTAACGTGCATTCATGCAACTTACGCCCGCACAATGTCGCGCCGCCCGTGCGCTTCTCGACCTGAGCCAAAAACAATTGGCCGGAGCAAGCCAAGTTGGCCTCCGGACAATTGTCAATTTCGAGAACGGCACCACCACGCCGACCACGAACAATCTCGCAGCCATTCACAGGGCACTTGAGGCAGCGGGCGTGATCTTCATCGCGCCCAACGGCGAAGGCCCCGGTGTCCGGTTGCGGAAGGATCAGCCCCCGGCCTGATCCGCCTCGGCCCGATCCGCCGCACCGTCCAGCACGCCCTGGGCCAGGGCCAGCAGGTAATCGGCCAGCTCGGCGGGATCGGCGCCCCGGGCCTGGCCCAGGGCCAGCGCCGGGGTCACGTCACCGCAGACCCGGAAACATTCCCAGGCGATCAGCCCGGCGGCGGTTTGGGGCCGCTCGCGCTGGTATGGGCAGGCTCGGCGCCCTTCGCCCCGGCACTCGGACCCTTGGGCGCGGCAGTGTCCGCACCATTCGGGGCCGTTTCCGAAATGCCATCGGGCGAGGGCGCGGAGGCGTTTTTTTCCGCACTCCGCGCCAGATGCTCGGCCAGATAGGCGTCCCGGAACCGCACGCCCACCGGATAGGTCCGCATCAGTTCGGCCACGCCCTCGTCCGAAATCGGGGCCTTGCCGCCGTCCGGGCCCATCACGCCTTCCCAGTCCAGGATGGCCGCCTGGCCCAGGGCCACGATGAACCGGACCGAGCGCCAGGCGGCCGCCTCGTCCGGGTCATCCAGGTTGGGCAGGCTCGACAGATCACCGCCGATCTCGGCCAGCTGCGCCCGCTGGTCCACCAGGGCGGCCAGCTGGCGGTCCGCCTTGATGTTGGCCAGATAGACGGTCTCGGTGGTCAGAGACCGGACCTTGAGCCGTAGGTCCGAAAACCCGGGCAGGTCCAGCCAGCGCGGCGCCTGATCGCGGGCGCCGCCAATGGTCACGGTCATGGTGCAGTCCTTTCAGGGCGCGAATGTCATTCGCGGTTTAGGCATAGGTCTCGACATCGTTGACCAGGGTCACGGTCAACAGCGCCCCGGACGCGCCCGAGGCCTGCCACGGGAACTCGGCCTCGATGCCGCCCGGGCCGCGCACCTCGCGCTTGGGCAGCGGCAGGAACACGCGGGACAGCTCCATGGTCATGGACCAGCCCGCCGGATGGCTGAACCCATAGACCAGGTCGGTGGGCGCCTGCTGCTTGGCCAGGGCCAGCATGGCATCGCCGGCGGCGCCGCCGAACCGGACGGTCACCGAGCCCTTGGCCGAGTGCTCGCCGGTGTCGGCACCCTCGATCTTCTGGTCCTCACGGATGGTGCGGACCGCCTCGAGGCCGTTGGAATAGTCCAGCTGTCCGCCCACCAGGTCGCCCAGGCGGGTACCGCCCCGGCGCACGAAACCGCCGGAATTGGAAAAGCCGGTGAAGGCCCAGCCGGTCGGAGCGCCCGAAATGGTCGCGGCCGCCTCGGTCTCGCCCACGGCGATCAGCGGCACCGTGGCCTTGGCCCGGCCGCCCTGCCCCAACTGGATCTTGAGGCCGCCCGCCTTGACCCGCTCATGCCGGTAATAGCGCGGGGTGGCCAGCTTGACATGGCCGATCTCAATCAGATGCTCGGGCACGTCATCGGCGCCCGAGGTGAACACATGGCGCCAGCCGCCGCCGCGCAGGGTGGCCGCATCGGGCACGCCCTTGGACCCGGCCGAGGCAGCCATGGCAAAGGCATTGCCGCCGATGCCCGGGGCGTCATGCTCGATCAGCAGCTCGGTGGCGGTGGCGGTGTAGGTGCAGGCCGACAGGGTGGCGTTGATGCTGGCATTGAGATCGGATGCCAGCGCCGCCAGCGTGGCCGCCAGATCGGCACCGATGCTGGTCTCGCTGGCACCGGCGGCGCCGGCCACGAACGTCCAGGCCACACCGCCCAGGGCGATGGTGGACCCGGCGGCCGGCTGGCCCGCGAACGCGATCTTGCCGACCGCCTTGGCGCCACTGGTCTGGGGCGGGCCGAACACGGCCGACAGCCAGAAGCCCGTCCCCCGGGCATCCAGCGGGATCACCACGTCGCCCGAATCGGACACCGCGTCATAATAGGGATCCTGCGCCTCGTTGGTGCCGCCGCCGATCATGGGGTCATAGCCCAAGGGCTGCTCGGCCGACAGGGCAATGGAACTCACCAGCAGCCGATGATAGGCCACCGGCTCGGCATCATCGACGTAGCGGCCGGCCAGAATGGCCACATCGGCGCCGTAGGCGCGCTTTTTGGTACCCATGTCTCATACCCCCATCGGGCTTGCGGTTGAATAGTCCAGGGCCACGCGGATGGCAGCCACAGCCAGGTGGCGGCCGCCCTCCCTGCCCTCGTGCTCGATCACCGGCGCGCCGGGCTGCACCTGGTCACAGCGGCCGCCCAAAGTGGGATCGGCGGCCAGGGCCAGATCCACGCGGCGCAGCAGATCGTCCAGATCGGCATGGCGCCGCGCCTCGTCCGCGCGCTCCACCGCCACCTCGATCTCGGCCAGGTGCGTCCACAGATAGGCGCCCTCCGGATCGCCCAGCAGGATCTCGGGCTCGCCAGGATCACCATCGCGCAGCATCACCAGGCCATCCTTGGACGGCTGGGCCGGGCGGGCGCAATTGCGCTCCACCACCAACCCAGCCGACACCAGGGCCGCCTGCAGCGCCTGCATCACCTCCTCGCGGGTGGTGGCCATTACACGCCTCCCTCGGACAGATGCGGCCGCACGCGCAGCCGCGAACGGTCAATGCCAAAGCGGCGCTCGGCGGCCTGCAGCGCCGTCTGCGCGCAGGCCGCCCAAACGCGGCCGAGGGCGACACCGCCCACGGCGAACACGTCCCAGTACATGGATCAGTACCCCGCGAAGCGGTTGAAATCGGACTTGGACAGGCGCTCCCAGTTGCGGACCATCAGGCCCGGCAGGCGCGCCTCCCAACGCCGCAGGATGGCGTCAACATCCACCTTTTTTTGCGTCTTGATCGCCGGGACCAGAATGAACATCACCACCGACACGGTGCCCCGGCCCTGCGCCTGGCGCCGCGCCGTCTGCTTGCGAAATCCGCGCAGCTGGCCGGTCTTGCGCGAGACCGAGGCGGTCATGTGCATCACCAGCAGGGCCGGCCGCCCAGGGCGGTAAACGAATTCCAGGGGCAGCTGGTAATATTCCTCCACCAGCGCCGGCGTGGGTTTCGCCCGGCCGATCTTGGGCGGGCAGCCCGGACCAGGGATGGCCAGCCAGACACCGTTTTTCGAGCGGATGGTCTGGGCCTCGGAATAGGCCCGGATGATGTTGGGCGCCCGGGTATAGACCCAGCCGGCCGCGTCCATGGAGTCGCGCCCCTCGGGATAGACCCGCCGGCGCCAGGCATTGGCCACGCGCTGGCCCAGGGCATCGGCGGTGTCCTCGCGCAGATCCGCCTGCAGGCCGGCCGAGGCCTCGGCCATGCTGGCCGAGATGGCCCCGGCCGCCGCGCGCAACTCATCCCGCATGATCTGGCGCAGATCGCCCATCAGGGCCGCCTGCAGCCTCATGGCAGGTCCTCGGGCGTGACATCCAGGCGCCACTCCAGCCCTCGGGCATCGGGCCGGGCCTGCACCACCCTGTAGGCCAGGCCCAGCGCCTGGCGCTGCAGCACCGCGCCCCGGGCCGGCTGGGCCAGGACCTCCGAGCGGCGCACGCGGATGATCAGGCCATCGGCCTGGATCTCGCCCGCAAAGGGCGACAGCTCGCCGGGATTGGACTGCACCCGGATGCGGACCGGCTGCCCGGCCAGACTGGCCGCCTCGGCCGTGGTCTCGTCCTCATAGATCAGGTCCAAGGCACAGGCCAGCTCGTCAGACATGGTGACGCCTCAATGCCAGCGAACGACATTCGCAAAACAGGGGAACGGGGCGGCGCTGGGAAAGCCGCCGCCCCGCCGGGATCGCCGGGATCGCCGGCGCTTAGGCGCCGACGATGGTCTTAGGCGAGCGGTCGATCGAGACTACGCCGAAACCGACGTCGGCGGCGGCGGCCTCGGTGGCGCAGCCAACCAGGGTATTGCCGGCGGCGACGTCAGTGACCTTCTTCGCAGCGGCATCCCAATAGACCGCCTCGCCCTGCGAGAACTCGACGGCGGCCTTGGGCAGCGAGAACACACCCTCGACCATCGCCTCGACATTGGCGGCGGCGGCGGCGGCATTGGTGGCCACGGCGAAAATCTTGCCCTTGAGGAAGGCCTCGCCGGAGGCCAGCGCGTAAGGGGCGACGAGGGTCAGGGTCTGACCCTGCTGAACGAGGTTTTTCACGGCGAAACTCCTTGCCGAAAGACGAAGGGCGGCCCCAATCAAGGGCCGCCCTTCCGTCAAGTTTCCACCCGGTCTAGCGCGTCACGGCCCCGGGTCGGTCAGAGGTGATTACTTGCGGCGGTACCAGGGGCGGTAGTCGACCGCGCCGACGCCGAAGTCGAGGGCGACGCGCCACTCGAAACCGTCCGTCGTGAAGCCCTCGCGCGACGAGATGCGCGGACCCTCGAAGCCCTCCAGATAGGAGTACACGAAGGCCGGGGCGACCGCCGGGTCGGCGCCGAGATACCAGCTGCTGGACTCGATCTCGGCATCACCGACCACTTCCAGGCGGCCCGAGAACGGGTTGTAATCGGCCGACTTGGTCGGGGTGATCGCCGCGACCGCCGACTCGGCATCGGTCAGCAGGTCGGCGCCGACCATCAGGAAGCGCGGCATCAGGTTGAGGGCCTGACCATCCATGTCCTTCTGGACCATGATCGCCTGGCGACCGGCCGACAGCGACGCCTTCTCGATCGCAGCAGCGGCGGCGGTGTTGCCGTGGTCGGCATGGAACACCGCCTTGCCGTCCGACAGCTTGGGGTTCTTCTTGACGACGGCCCAAGCGAGGCCGTTCTCGAACCGCGACACGCGACCGGCGACCGAGGCGATCACGCGCCCGAAGGCGCCGAGCTCGTCGTTGATGATCGAGCGCCGCGACAGCTTCAAGATACGGCCATAGCTGGACAGGACGAGGGTCTCTTCGCTCTCGCCCACCGTGCCGTACTTGTATTCCCCCTCTTCGCCGACTTCGAGCAGGCCCGGGAAGTCCCCGACGTCGAGGATCTTCGTCGGCTTGAAGTCCGGCAGGTTGCGCTGGCCCATCACTTGGCGATAGGTCGGCGCGGCGCGCTCATAGGCGGCCCGCAAGATGCGATCCGAGGCCGCGTTCAGCAGCAGCGGGAAATCGCCGGTGGTGTGCGTGCGCTGTTCGAGGCGCTCGTACATGACGGCCGGCGACATGCGGCGGCCGAGATCGCCGGCACCACGAGCGCGGGCGAGATCGACGCCCATTTCCAGCATCGACAGGCCGGCAAACTCGCGCGCCCGGTCGGGCACGGCGGCGCCAGTCGCGCGAGCGACGATCGCGTCGACCATGCGCTCACGCACCGCCTCCGGGTCCGAATGGTCCTCGCCGATCTGCACCGAGCGGGCCGGCTGGTGGGCGCCGCGCGACTGGCGGGCCACCTCATCGATCATGCGGGCGCGGGCCACATCCAGGTCCACGCCGTCATTGATCAGGCCATCCACGAAATCGCCGGCCAGGTTCAGGGCGCCGGCGGCCGAGCGGATCTGCTGGATGCGCTCACGCTCGGCGGCCCGGGCCTGGGCCACCAGATCGACGGCCGGCGGGGCGGCGGGGGTCTGGGCAGGAGCCGCGCGGCCCTGATCGACGGCCGGCGCTTCGATCACCTGCGCCGGGGGAGTCTGCGGAGCCGGGGCGGCGCCGGTCTGGGAACGGGTCTTCATGTCATCTTCCTCGCTTGCTTGCGCGGCGCCCTCGCCGCTGGTTTCCACGATACGGACATGGAATTTTTCGGCCTTGTCATCGGCGCGGACGGTCGCGTCAGGATCGGCCGGCACGGCGACCAGGGAGACTTCCATCGGCTCCCAATCGACGGCGAGATATTCGGGGTCCTCGCCATCCCGGCGGGTCACCTGGTAGGTGTAAACCCGATAGCCCACCGAAACCTTGGTGATGATTCCCTGCTCCACCCGCGCCCACACGGGGTCGATGTCGGGCGCCTCCCCGATTTTGAGCCGAGCCATGAGCCCATCGGCCTCGATCCGGCCGGACCCGGCAACCACCAGGCCGAGCACAGCAGACAAGGACCACTGATTATGACTGTCGAGCACCGGGGCGCCGCCATTGAAGCGATCAAGCCGGATATGCTTCGGATCCAGAGAAAGCTTCTCGATGTAGTACCGACCGGTCTCCCAGTCATACCGGCGCACACCCACGCCAGTGGACACCACAACCTCGATTTCGCGCGAACCCGCATTGATGCTCGCCGGCGCCACATCCGCCGCACGGGACTGCAGACCGAGCGCCAGCTCGGACTGCGCCGCCGGCGCCGGCCGGCCGCCCGCAGCCGAGCGGACCGCCAGGCCTCCAGAGTGGAGTTTCTTACCCATTCGCACCCCCTTGATTGCCGCCCTCCCCACCGGGATTGAGCGGGTCACTGAATTGGCCGACACCCGCCGAGGTCACCCGGCGCGGATCGGAATCGAGAACGATCTCCAGCTGATCCAGCAGCGCGTTGAACTGGGCAATGCCCTCGATCACGTCCTGCGGATCCTCGCCGGTGGTCTCGGCAATGGCGGTCAACGGGTTGACCAGGCCCGAGCGCATTCCCCGGACCATGGCCCGCTGGTCCTTGTCCGGATCCACCCAGCGCCGGGGCGGGGTGGACCAATCGGCCCGACCGACCTGGCGGACCTGGCCGGTGGCCACCGCCAGTCCCTCGACCCGCCGCCAGGTGGGGCGGCACATCTGCGGGATCAGCATCAACCACTGCCAGACATCCAGCGACTGCCAGAAATCCAACTTGCCCTCGCGCAGCGACGAGTAATTGGCGCCCGTCAGATCGCCGGTCAGGGTGGCATAAGGCAAGCCGATGCCGGCCGCCGTCATCTGCCACTGATAGGCCAGATAGTCCCGGGTCCCCGGCACCGCCGCCGGCGTGGAAAAGGTGATCTCCTCGCCCATACCCAGGCGCCGGATGGTGCCCGGCGCGATCTTTTCGACCGTCCGCCCGGCACCGTCCCTTGCATTGCCGCCGGCCAGGGGGCTGGCCGCCGCGCCCGAGGGCGACTTGACGAAGGCAGCAAAGCAGGCCTCGGTCAATTTGCGCAGATGCTCGGCCTCCTCATAATCGGCCGTGTCCCGCATCCGCATGACCACCGGGTAAAACCAGGGCACCCCCATCACCTGGCCGGACCGCACCCGCAGGAACACCGGGCGGACCTCATCCATGGTGAAGCGCCGGCTTTTCAGCCGCCCGCCCCCCAGGGGCCAGACATCCCCGGGATGCTCCTCGAACAGCCAATGGGCCACCCGGCGGCCGTCCCCGTCGAATTCGACACCCTGGATGATCACCCGGCCGTCATTGCCGACCTCGTTCCTGGCAACATCCAGATAATCGGGCTCGAGGATCTGGATCTGCAGGGGCACAGCCATGCCCCACCGGGCGGGGCGCGGCAGGTAGCGGACGAAGGCCAAGCCGGACTCCACCACCGTCTGCATGACTTCCAGCTGCTTGCCGCCGAAGTCGGTCAGGTCCTCGGGATCGCACGACTCCGAGAATGCCCGCCACCGCTCGGCGGCCCGCCGGCGCTCGGCCCGGTCCTCGGACACCAGGCGGGGATTGATGCCTGTCCCCACCGTATGCGCCGAGATCTTGCGGACCGCCTGCGCCCCGACCTCGGTATTGCGTGCCAGGTCCCGGGCGCGGGCCCGCATGCGGGACACGGCCGGGCCGATCTCGGCATTGGCCGAGGTGCCAGGCGTGACCCAGCCGTCCGTCCGCCGGCCCACCCGCGCCGCGTCATAGGCGCGAAACGAGCCATAGACGTGGCGGAAATAGGCCCGCTCGGCCGCCCATTTCGGCGCGACCCGGGCAATCAGATCCTCGAGCTTTGCCATGGTCACGACCTGTCATAGGAGATTACGGAATCGCTCGACCCGCCCGGCGCCTGGCCAGCCACCAGCTGGACGGCATGAGCCCGGGCCTGCATCAGCTCGGCCATGCTGCGGTAGGTGATCCGGTGCCCGTCTACCTCCACCGTCAGCTTGCCCGAGACGATGGCCTTATCCAGGCGGTCAATGTCAGCTTGGGTAATGGCCATTTGCCTCAGTCTCCCAGGCGGTCAAAAGGCGACAGGTCCCTATCCCAGAGGCGGCCATAGCCATCCCCTGCCGGCTCCTCGGCGCGAATGTCATTCGCATCCTCGGGCTCGGGCTCAGGCTCGAGTGGGGACGGCTCGACCTCGCCCTGCATCTCGGCACGAGCCGAGGCCAGGCGGGCCGCGTAGTCCTCCAGATCCAGCTGCGCCTGGCGCGGATCGGCCGCGCGCTGCTGGGCAAGCTGGCGCCAGTCCTCGGGCGCCAGGCTGTCCGACAGATGATGGGCCAGGGCCCGGCCATAGACCGCCAGGTCCAAGGCCTCGTTGGGCTTGCCCTTGGACCGGCGGACCCAGGCCGAGACCGGGCGCCCCCACTGGTCAAAGGACTCCTGCAGATACTCTGCCGTCAGCTGCTCGAAATACTCGCGGTCGCAAGCGTCCGGGTACTGCAGCAGGCCGTCCGGCCACTTGCCCGCATGGTCCGGCCCCTCGATCAGGCGAGCCAGGGCGGCATAGTGGTCAACCTTGAGATCCCAGGTGCCCACCGGCCAGAGCCGGACCGTGCCGACCTTGGCGCCCAGATGGTCCACGTCCTTGGTGCTGGGCGTGCCCAACGCCGGCAGCTTCCAGCCATCGCGGCCATCCAGGGCGAACACCCGGCCGGTGACGGCATGGCGCATGACCCACAGATAAACTTTCTGGGTCCTAAAGCCGGTATCGATGCCAATGGCATCCACCGGCCAGCTGCGCCCGGCCGCATCGCGGTAGCGACGGCCCACCAGCCCATCCGCCTTGGCCCAGATCTCCTCGCCGGCGGTGTCGCCCTCGATGATGCCCTTGTCCACCAGCCAGCCGGACAGGCCGATGCCCCAGCCATAGACCGCCCATTCCAGGCGGTCCTTTTGGACATCGATGGACAGCGTCAAGAACAACACGCCCTTGGGCAGCACCCCGCCCAGGGCGTAGGACTGGCGGCGGCCCACCAGCTTTTCCGCATCCGGGACATTGACGTTCAGGCGATAAACCTCGCCCAGCACCTGGCGGACAAAGTCCTTTTCCTTCTCGGGCTTACCCCGGCTGTCCACATACTCATGGGCCAGCTCGTCAAACGGGACTGTCAGGCTATAGGCGGTCCAGATCGCAAACCCGACCACACGACCTCGGCGCGGACGCATCAGAGCGGCCGGCAGGTCCTCGGGCTGGATCACCGGGCCGGGACAATCCGGACCGGGATAGGTCTTGACCCAGACAGCACCCAGATCGTTCCGGGCAATCATGTCCGCCAGGATCTGGGGAGCACGCTCGCCCCACCCCTGGATCATGCGCTCGGTCACTTGGCCGCGCAGGATCTCGTCATGGTGGGTCTCGTCAATGACCCCGCCGCACTCCGGATCGGCGCACTGAAAATAGGCGCCATAGGGCTCCACCGGCGCAAACCTGAAATTCGCCCAGACCAGGACCTGGTAGGCCCCGCAGTGTGGGCAGCGGACGTAGCGCCGGCGCTGGTCCGATGCCTCCCACTTGGCCTCGGTGCGGCAGGCGCCCTCACGGTCCGGGGTGGAGTTGTACAGGCGCTTGTAGCCCGACCGGCGATAGGAAATGTCTCGCTTGTCGATCAGCGAGTTGGGCTCGCCCTGTTTGTCCACGTCCCAGGGGAACTCGGTCACCTCATCGCGCAGGGTGTACTGCGCCGAAAATGACTTGATATGCTTCGCGACGTTGGCGCCGGCCAGGATCAGATTGCCGCCGCCACGCACCCGACGATGCAGGGCCGTAGATCCCTTGCCATCCCGCGATTTGAGCGGCAGCACCAGGGCCTTGATGCGCGGGCTGTCATCGATGGTGCAGTCCAGGCGCAGCCGGGCAAAATCTTTCAGCTTGTCCTTGGTCGGCAGCACATAGGCCACCGTGGTCCGCAGGGCGGTGGACGCGTACAGCGCCACATTCATCAGCCACTCGGACCCGCCGGTCTGCGCCGATTTCTTGTTGACGATCTCGGTACAGGGATCATCCAGCGCGCAGACATCCATCATCTCGACAAGATGGGGGGCCCGCGCGTGATCCCAGGGACCCGGGAAAGGGCTGTCGGATTGCGGCGAGATCACCCGGTTTTCCGCCACCCAGGCGGGGATGGAGAGGCGGGACGTCCGCCGCAGACCCAGGCGCAGGCCGCGCAGGGCAGCGGCGCGGGCCGACCCGATCCCGGGGACGTTACTCCTCGGCGTCCGGCGGATGGGCCTCCCCATCATCTGCGCCATCAACAGCGCGTAGGGCGACATTGGCCTCATTGGTCAGCCTCGCAAACAGCTCGTCCTTGGCCGCCTCGATCTCGGCCAGGGCGCGCCGATCATCAGGCGCGCGGCGGATCCGCAGGACCAGGTCATTGCCAAACACCGCCTCGGCCTCGCGCTGGAGCAGGCCGCCGATCTCCCTGCCCGCATCCTCGATCTCTGCCACGTCCGCCAGCTGGCCGAGCTCGCGGGCGAACTTGACCTCCTCGCGGCGGCGGCGCAGGGCCTCGAACCCCGCCCGCTCGTCCGCCAGGCGCGGGCCTGCAGGAGGAGGCGGGGCAGCCGCCTGCGAATGGGATTCGCGCGGGCTTTCCTCTTCGACTTCGCCGAATACCTGCCCCGCATGGTTTCGCGACATGGCCACGTTGACCGTGGCCTCCCTATGCCGGCGCACCTCGTCCGGATCGATCAGCGGATTGCCCTTGGCATCCCGCTGGCGGACCAGGTCAGGGTGTTTGTCCAGATAGCGCGAGACCGTGCTCGCGGCGAGCTGCAGCACCTTGGCCGCCGGGCGAACGCCCATCAGCTGGACCTCGTCCATCGGCCACCTCGTTGCGTGGGAATAGGGTCCTGTTGCGCCGGGGCGTTGCACGTTGCGCGCCCTGGCGTTGCATCAATTTTCAGAGTGCAACACTAGAAAAACCCGGGGCCCCTGCTGCCCGTATAGCATTTGGCGGCAGGAAGGACCCAAAAAGCGGGGGTGGGGGTGCGACCGCCCCAGGGGCACCGGCTGGCCAGGCCCAGATGCGATGCGCCCGCCTCGGATTTCCCCGGGCGGGCGCAACAGTCACAGCATGGTCGAAGAGATAGCCAGAAACGCGACAGGCGCGTCAACCCTTTTTTGTGCCCTTGGTCAGCAGGATGCACAACATCTGGCCCAGGGCCTCCTCGTGCCGGCGCTGCGCCGTCCGGACCGAGCAGTCCCAGCCCAGGCGCAGCACCACCGCAGACCACCGCAGCCCGACTGCCCGATAGACCAGCAGGTCTCGGGTGGCCTGGTCCCGGATGGACTGCAGGCACTCCACCACCATCCACGCCCGATCAATCGCCTGGGCGGTGGGGCGCGGCCGCAGCTGCCCCTCCTGCTCGGCCGCCTCGGCCATCTGCGCCAGGATGGAGGCCGTGGTCTTTTGCATCCCGGTGACCTCGCGCGGCATGGGCAGCCGGCGCAGCACCCGCATGGCGTCCTCGAGGAGCGCCGCCACGTCGGCCAGCGCCTTGCGGGTCACGGTCTGCACCTCGGCCGCCGAAACCTTCTCGGCCACCGCCGGCTTAGGCCAGGCCGCATCCACCGCCACCGGCGCCGTTTCAGTCACATCCACCTGATACCGGATCACCTTCGACATCTCACATCCCCCCTACTGTCCGACCTGTCCGAGCACCCAGAGGTTGCCTGGACAGGTATATTTCCTTGCCTGCCTGCCCTTCTGTCCGGGTGTCCGGGCTGTCTGGGCAGATTTCCATGCGCCCCCGCGCACTCACGCACGCATATGGGCATTGCGGTTTTTCGCCCGGACAGCCCGGACAGCCTGGACAAACCCAGGGCGTCCGCGCGTTTGCGCCTGTCCGGGCACTGGCCATCCGCCTGGACAGCCAGGACAGACCTACCGCTCGTTCAGATCGTCCTCGGGCCACTGGATCTCGTGGCGGACAAAGGCCGCAAAGTGGTTGCGGCACATGTGCAGCCCTGGCAGCTCATAGCCATTGACCCGCTTGCGCGGGACCTTGCCGTCCGCCGTGTGGATGGGCTCGCCCATGGGGCCTTCCTGGTGGTCATCGATCCAGACCTTGCCCACCTTCGGCCAGGGTTTCGGCATGAGCTTCCGCAGCTCGGTCCCCAGCTGGGCCGAGGTCATCTTGCGGCGCACGCCCAGGCGCTCGGCGAATGTCTCATAGGACCGATAGACCGCGTCCGAGGCGATGCGATCCGGCCACTCCCGGCCGCCATAGACCACGGCGCCGCGCTGCAGCGCCTCGAACCACCAGGCCACATGCGGGTCGAACGAGGCCATCTTTTGCTCCCACAAGGCCTCGGTGCGCGGCAGCTCGGCCAGCTTGTCCGGGTCCAGGGGAAAGGCCAGCAGATAGGCCAGCAGATGCTCGCGCCCGCCGGCATCCAGCTCGGCAAACAACTTGCTGAAATAGGCCCGGTCCTGCAGCCTCCCTTCGCCGATATCGATCACCGCGAACCGCCGTTCCTTCGGCCCCGCCGGCACCACCCACGAGTTGTTGGAGGTCATGATCAGCCGGATCAGATTGCGGACCGGCACCGCATCCACGCCCTTTTTCTCGATCAGGTGGACACCGCTGGTCACCAGGGATTTCAGCTTGCCCTCGGCCTGCTTGTCACCGGCCCAGACCGCCTCGTCCGCCTGCAGCAACAGGCAGTTGGCCATGTGCCCGTTAAACTGTCCCACCAGGTGCGCCGCATCCTCCACCAGGGTGTAGTGCGGCCCCAGCAGACCGCCGATAGCCTCGCCGAATGTGGACTTGCCGGCGCCCATCTCACCCCGGAACACCAGCGAGATCCCGCGCCGCACCGTCGGGTGCTGGATCAGGTCCGCCGCCCAGCTCCAGACATAGTGCGCCAGGTCCTTGCGCCCCTGCGCGATGTTGGACAGCACATGGTCATAGAGGGTCGGGAAATGCTTGGCGTGGTCCCGGAAATCGGCATAGGGCGCCGCCGGATGGACGGCAAAGCCCTGCCACAGATTGTACCAGCCCTCGGGCAGCCCCTCGGGCGCGAACTCCACCCCCTTGAACTGCCGCCGGTGCTGGTGCTTGAGCCACAATCGCCCCAGGCTGTTGGTCCGCTCCATCTCGGGGTCGAAATAGCGCCGATTTTCCCACCAGGTGCAGAACTCACCCACGGTATAGAACTGCAGCGACGGCTTGCCCCAGGCATCCGAGCCCTCGTGCAGCACCAGGGCCTTGCCGCCCACCCGCACCAGCGCCCAGTCCCGGTTGACCTCGGCCACGCCCTCGCCGATGGCATCCCGCTCCCCCGGCCCGGCCGGCGGCGGCGCACCGCCGTTCCCCTTTTTCTTCTCGGCCCGCTTGCGCTTGGTGAGCGATACCACGTCACCCATTGGCCCCTCCCCTGGTCACGAAACACACTTCCGGCTTGCGCCAGCGCGGCGGCCGCAACAGGCTATCCACCTCCTCGGCATAGGCCTCGGTCTCGGCCACCACCCGCGACAGCCCGCCCAGCACGTCCCAGGCCCGGGCCCAGTCCACCACCAGCACCGGCTTTTCCCCGTCCACCACTCGCCGCAGCCAGGACAGGGGCGAGGCCGCCAGGGACACGCCCTGGGGCAGGCCGTTGGCCTCCAGCCCCAACGCCTCGGCCACCCAGTCCTCGCCCAGCACCACGGCGGCGCCGGCGCGGCTGGCCAGGCCGCCGGTCTGCGGATTCCAGGCCACCAGATCCAGCAGCCCGCCCCCCGGCCCGCCCTCCCATTCCGGGATCACCACCAGGCTCACCAGCTCGGCCTCGGTGCCGGGCTCGTACAGATCCGGCCGAGGCGTCCTGTCCCACTCCTGCGCCCACCGGCCCTTGACCAGCCGCGCCCGCACCAGGCCCACGCCGCCCAGCTGCTCGGCAAGTTGGTCCAGATCCAGCCCCTTCTCGCGCAGCCATTTGCCCAGCGCCGGGGTCTTGCCGGCCAGGTCCAGGGCCTCGGCCCATTCCTCGGCCAGCTGCAGCGCCCGGGGCGCCGGCGCCGTCACTTTCTTGGATCGCCCCAGATAGAGGGATGGCGGCGGCACCGGCCCGGCCTCGAGGAACAGCCGGCGCCGGAAATCCCCCAGCCAGGCCCGGCGGACGCCGTGATCGCCGATCCCGGCCGCCTTGGCCCAGGCGGCCCGCTCCAGCCCGGCCATCTGTTCGGGCGTGACCGGCGCCCGGCCCTCCTCCACCAGCGAGCGCCAGACCACATCCGCCAGCCCATCCGCCCCCGCCAGCACTGCGCGCAGGGCATCCCCGCCGCCCTGGCGGATCAGGCTGTCCGGGTCCTCGCCCTCAGGCATCACCGCAAACCGCAGCGATCGCCCGGGCTGCAGCAGGGGCAGGGCCCGCTCGGCCGCCCGCATCATGGCCCGCTGGCCCGCCTTGTCGCCATCCAGGCACAGCACCGGCTCGGGCGCCATGCCCCACAGCTCGCCCAGCTGGGCCTCGGTCAAGGCGGTGCCTAGGGGCGCCACCGCGAAATTCAGCGCCGCCTGGTGCATGGCCAGCACGTCCATATAGCCCTCGGCCACCACGGCCATGGCCGGACCGTCCTTGGCCGCCTGCGCCGCGCCGTCCTTGGCCAGGCCCAGGCCATACAGCACCTCGCCCTTGCGAAAGACCGGGGTGTCCGGCGAATTCAGGTATTTCGGCTTTTCGTCCCCCAGCACCCGGCCGCCAAAGCCGATCACCCGGCCGCGCCGGTCGGTGATGGGGAACATGACCCGGCTGCGGAACATGGCCACCAGCCCGCCGCCGTCCCGCTCGCGCAAGAGCCCAGCCTCCACCAGCAGCTCGTCCGGAAAGCGGTCCCGGGGCAGCGCCCCGCGCAGGCCATCCCCGCCGGGCGCCCAGCCCAGCCGGAACCGGGCAATGGTGTCATCCGTCAACCCGCGCCCGCGCAGATAGGCCAGCCCCTCGCGCCCCGCCGGGCCCTGCAGCTGGCGCTCGAACAGCGCACAGGCCGCCTCCAGCGCCTCCAGCAGCGAGGCCTGGCGGGCCGCCTGGGCCCGTTCGCCCGGGGCCTCCTCGGGTACCTGCAGCCCGGACTCGGCGGCCAGTTGCTCCACCGCATCGCGGAAGGACAGCCCGCCGGTCCGCATCGTGAACTCCACCGCATCGCCATGGGCGCCGCAGCCAAAGCAATGATAGAACCCCTTGTCCTCGTTCACCGTGAAGCTGGGCGATTTCTCGTTGTGGAACGGGCACAGGCCCTCATGCTCCCGCCCCCGCTTGGCCAGCTTGACCCGCCGCCCCACCACCGAGACCAGCGAGATCCGCAGCCGCAACTCGTCCAGGAAGGCCTGGCCGATCATGCCACCACATCCCAGGCCAGCCCCTGGCGCCGGGGCGGCACCGGCATGCGAATGACATTCGCATCCGCCGCGCTGTCAGTGCCCGGCGCCGGCACCGCCGGCACCTTGCCGATCGGACAGCCCGGCCCGCAGGTCAGGGGACCCTCGGAATGCCGGCAGATCCCGGCCGACGTCTGGAACTCGCACGCGGTCATGGCGTCACCCTCTGGCCGTGACGGGGCTGAAGGCCGCCATTGGTGAAAACGAACGGGATGGAGCGGTCGCACCAGGCGTAGTAAAGGATCCTGTATTCACCCGGATCGTAGCCCTGCAGCACATCGGCCAGGCTGAGGTCGCAGCTGTCGGGATCCAACTCGACCATCGCCATCATGTGGCCACCCGGTGGATCGGCGGGCATTTCCGTACTGGCTTGAATCACCTGCTCGCCATCCACCCATGTTACGGTGACATCGGACGAGCCGAAATCCTCGATCCACATCATTTCCACCACCTCCCCCTCGATCAGCGGCCGCCCTAGCGGATCGTCATCCCAGAATGGCGCCAGCGCCTTGCCGCCATCAGGGTGATCCACCAGCCAATCCTCGGGTGCGTTCCGCGCCTCTGGCGCTGTTTCGTCCACGTAATCCGCAGGCACCCATTTCCTGATCATGGCGTCACTCCCTTGCAAAAGGCCTCGAATCCCACATCCGGCCAACGGTCCGGCTTGGGCAGGGCGGGCATGGTGCGGGCGATGGCCGGGCGCTCGGCGTCCCAGACCATCCAGCTATGGGTCTGCACCGGCCGCCCGCGCCCGTCCCAATGCAGCCGGAACCCCAGGGGATAGATCAGCGCCGGCGGCGCCGCCTCGAACAGCGGCGCACGACCGCCCGCATGCCAGAAATCCGATTTCAGGAGCAGCGCCACATAGGGCAGCCGCAGGCCCAGCACCGCGTGACGGACAAAGGCCTCGGCCAGCTCGCCATAGGGCGGATTGGTCACCACCGCCTGCGCCCGGGCCCACCGGGTGGCCAGGAAATCCACGCCCGGCCGGCCATAACCCCAGTCATTGAGATCCGAGGCCACCACCTGCAGGCCGTGGCACTCCATGACCCGCGCCATGAATCCCGGCCCGCAGGCCGGCTCCCAGACCGTCCCGAACCGCTTGCGCAGCAATGCGCCCTCGACCCGCAGGAAAGCCTCGGTCCCCGCCGGCTCGGTGGGGTACAGATCAGCCGGCCGGCGCGCCACCTGGCCGCCGCCAAAGGGCTGCAGGCCGGTCATCGCCGGTGCCCCATCAGCGCGGCGCGCAGACGATCCCGCACCCACAACCACCAGGCCGGCGCCGGCCTGGGCAGGATTGCTTGTGCTTGTTTCTCGCGGCGGCACATGGTCACCACCCGCCCGGCAGCCGGCTGCGCACCGCCCGGACCAGGTCCTCGATCAGGCATTGCGCCTGATAGGGCGTCAGGTCATGGACCAGCTGCTGGCCAGCGCCATCGGCGCGGACCAGGCGGATCGGCTCATCGCGCTGATCCACCACGAACAGCACCGGCGCCGGCTGGATGTCCTTGGCCGGCGCGGTCATGCCTCCTCCTCGCCCAGGGCCCGGGCGACACGGTTGCCGTGATAAATGGG
>CAYOKN010000020.1:0-21918 GCA_964404545.1 uncultured Rhodospirillaceae bacterium
CTTCCAGCTTCTTGGTGGCGGCGGCATAGGGATAGACCTTGGCCAGCCCGATCTTGCGGGCGCGCCGCGCCACGAATTCCACGGCGGCCACGTCGTCGATCACCGGATTGGTGTTGGGTAGGCAGCCCATGGAGGTGACGCCGCCGGCCACGGCCGCCTCGCCGCCCGACTTCAAGGTCTCCTTGTGCTCCTCGCCGGGTTCGCGCAGCTGCACCCGCATATCCACCAGGCCGGGCGCCAGGCAGGCGCCGCCCAGGTCGATGACGGTGGCGCCGTCGGCCCGCTTGGGCAGGCCATTGGTGCCGATATCCACGATGAATTCGCCGTCGGTCAGGCACCAGCCGGTCTGGTCCAGCCCGGTGGCCGGGTCCAGGAGGCGGGCGTTCACATAGGCGATACGGCCGGGGGGATGCTGGGTCATTGGGCGGCCCCCTCGGGCTTGACGTTGGCGCACAGAAGTTCGAGCACGGCCATGCGCACGGCCACGCCCATTTCCACCTGCTCGCGGATCACGCTGCGCTCCACATCGTCGGCAAGGTCGGAGTCGATCTCCACGCCCCGGTTCATGGGGCCCGGATGCATGATCAGGGCATCAGGCTTGGCCTCGGCCAGCTTGGCGTAGTCCAGGCCGAAATAGTGGAAATATTCCCGGATGCTGGGGATGAAATTGCCCTGCATACGCTCAAGCTGAAGGCGAAGCATCATAACGATATCAACGCCTTTCAGGCCTTTCTTCATGTCGTGGTGCACCTCGACCCCCAGGCGCTCGCAGCTTGCCGGGATCAGGGTGCGCGGACCCACCACGCGCACGCTGGCGCCCATGGTGTTCAGCAGATAGATGTTCGAGCGCGCCACCCGGCTGTGCAGCACATCGCCGCAGATGGCCACGGTCAGCCCGTCCAGATGTCCCTTGCGGCGGCGGATGGTCAGGGCGTCCAGCAGTGCCTGGGTGGGGTGCTCGTGGGCGCCGTCGCCGGCGTTCAGCACCGCGCAATTGACCTTCTCGGACAGCAGCTTGGCCGCGCCCGAATCCATGTGACGCACCACCAGCGCGTCGATGTGCATGGCGTTCAGGGTCATGGCGGTGTCAATCAGGGTCTCGCCCTTGGCCACCGAACTGGCCGACACCTGCATGTTGATCACATCGGCCCCCAGCCGTTTGGCGGCCAGCTCGAAGCTGGTGCGGGTGCGGGTCGAGTTCTCGAAGAACAGGTTGATCACCGTGCGCCCGGCAAGGTGGGTCAACGCCTTGTTCTCGGCGGTGCGGTTGTGCTCCACATAGCCGTCGGCCATGTCGAGGATGTGCTTGATCTCGACTGGGTTAAGTCCTTGGATGCCCAGGAGATGGCGGTGCGGGAATGGGGGCTTGGTCATGGCCCGGACTATATGTCGTCCGGCATGTGCCGACAAGAGGGGGGCAAGTGACTCGGAAGGGGCGGGCCTCAGCCCGCCACCAGCCGATAGCAGGGGGTATAGGTCTCGGCGTTGATCTTCATGCGGCCCTGCGCCACGAAGGCGGACAGCAGCATGTCCAGCTCGCGCATGATGGCGGCGGGGGCCACGATCTCGTAGGGACCATGCTCCTCGATGCGGCGGATGCCGTCGGCCTTGACGTTGCCGGCGACGATGGCCGAGAAGGCCCGCCGCAGATTGGCCGCCAGCAGGTGCTTGGGCTGATCCAGCGACAGGTCCAGCGCCCGCACGTTCTCGTGGCTGGGCTCGAAGGGCAACTGGAATTCCGGCGGAATATGGATCAGCCGGTTGAAGTGCGGGTGGTCGCCATTGGAGCGGCGGAATTCCACGGCGCGGCGGATGCCTTCGCGCATGGTGCGGGCCACCAGGGCCTGGTCGTCCAGGATGATCTCGTAATGGCGCCGGGCCTCGTCGCCCAGGGTGCGGGCGATGAAGCCGTCCACCATCTCGAAATAGCTGGCATAGTTGCGGTGCGCCGTGAACACCAGGGGGAAGGGCATGCCCTGGTTCTCGGGATGCATCAGGATGCCCAGCAGATACAGAATCTCCTCGGCGGTGCCGGCGCCGCCGGGATAGACCAGAATGCCGTGGCCGCGCCGCACGAAGGCTTCCAGGCGCTTTTCGATGTCGGGAAAGATAACCAGGTGGTTGACCACCGGATTGGGGCTTTCGGCGGCAATGATGCCGGGCTCGGTGATGCCCAGATACATGCCGTCCTGGATGCGCTGCTTCAGGTGCCCCAGCGCACCGCCCTTCATGGGGCCCTTCATGGCGCCGGGGCCGCAGCCGGTGCCGATATCCATGCCGCGCAGGCCCAGATGGTAGCCCACCATCTTGGTGTATTCATATTCCTCGCGGGTGATGGAATGGCCGCCCCAGTTGATGGCCAGCGCCGGCTCGCGGTCCAGGTCGATCAGGTTGGCATTGCGGAAGATCGAGAACACCGCGTCGGTGATGCCTTCATGGCTTTCCAGGTCATAGACCAGGGTGCGCTCCATCTCGGCCTGGAAGAACACGATATCCCGCAGCACGCTGAACAGGTGCTCCTTGGTGCCCTCGTTGATCTGCCCGTCCACGAACACGTTCTCGTTGAAGGGGACGTTGATCAGTTCCAGCTTGATGCCGCCCGATCCCACCAGGATGCGCAGGTCAAAATCGCGGTAAAGATCCAGCACATGGCGCGCATTGTCCATGGCGGTGCCGGTGTTCAGCACGGCGATGATGCAGCGGCGCAACAGGTCGTGGACGCCGTTCTCGCCGGCCTGCTGCACGGACAGCAACTCGGCGCGCGACAGGGTGCGCATCAGCCCGCGGCGGGGCTCGACGATGACGCGGGGGAAGGTATGGGAGGTGATGAGGGTCATGGGATCGAGGGTTTAGTGGTTTCCGGCACCGTGGGCAAGGGGGCTTCCCCTTGCATTTGGTGCCGGCCCCCCGGCTTGTCGAAGAAAGGTGGCCCTATCGCAGATTGTGATCCATCAGGGTGGACAAGGATTGGGCCAGCTCATCGCCCATGATGCGGGTGGTCTGCACCAGCGACTGCACCAGGATGGTCAGGCCTTGGGGGGCGGCGTCCAGCAGGGCCTGGATCGTGTCCTTGGACAGCACAAGCACGGTGGCGTCCTGGTCCACATAGGCGGTGGCCATGCGCTGGGTGTCGTCCAGCAGGGCCAACTCGCCGAAGATGGCGCCCTGGCGCACCCGGCCGATATCCACCCGCTTGCCGGCCACCACCTTGAAGATGCGGATTTCGCCCGATTGCAGGATATAGGCCTCGGACCCGCGCTCGCCTTCCTTGAAGACGGTGGCGCCCCGGGGGAAGACCCGGCGCTCGGGCCCCTTGACGGCGGCTTTCTCCATGGCGGTCATCGTGGTCATGGCGTCCCCCTGTTCTGCGATCTTCTCTATTGGTCTTCCAGGCGCAGCCGTTCCTCGGCCAACTCCACCGAGGTGCGGCGCGCCGTGCGCACCAGCGACCGCATCAGCAGGGTCAGGCCAGCCGGCGCATGCGCGATCATCTCGTCCACCATGGGTTTGGTCACCACGATGCAGGTGACCACGGATTCCGCCATGGCCGAGGCCATGCGCGGGGCAGGGTCAAGAAGCGCCATCTCACCGAAAATGCCGAACCGCTCGACCGTGCCCAGCACCACGGCGCGGTCGCCCACCTTGCGGAAGATGGCCACCCGGCCGGATTCCAGGATATAGGCCTCGCGGCCTTCGTCGCCTTCGCGGAAAATGATGGCGCCCGGGGCGAACACCCGGCGCTCGGCACCGTCGAAATCGATGGGCTGCTGCTGCTTCGCTGCGCTCATGGGCGCCCCTCACTCCTGCACACCAAGGAGACTCTACCTTAGGTTCGCCAGGGCGTCCAATGCGCCTTGCAGGATGAAACCGGCGGCCATCTTGTCCACCACCTCGGCCCGGCGGCGGCGCGAGGCGTCGGCTTCCAGCAGGGTGCGGGTGACGGCGGCGGTGGACAGCCGCTCGTCCCAGAATGCGATGGGGAAATCCCGCTGTTTCAGCAGGTTGGCGGCGAACTGCCGGGTGGACTGGCAGCGCGCGCCCTCCTGGCCGCTCATTTCCACCGGCAGGCCGATCACCAAGGCGCCCACCTCCTGTTTGTCCATGACCGCGAACAGGGCCAGGGCGTCGGCGGTGAATTTGGTGCGCTTGATGGTGTCATAGGGCGTCGCGATGGTGCGCAGCACGTCCGACAGGGCAAGGCCGATGGTCTTGGTGCCCAGGTCCACACCCATCAGGCGGGCGTGGCGCGGCAGGGCGGCGGGCAACTCGGGCAGGGGGAGGATGGGCATGGGGATGCTTTAGCAGGAAGCCGCCCGGGCGCCTAGCAGCATTCCTCTTCCAGTTGGCGCAGGATGGCCAGCCCGTCTTCGTCGCCATGCTCCTCGAACAATTCCTCGATGTAATAGGTATGCGAGCAAAGCAGGCACAATTCGTCGGCGGTTCGGGCCTGCAGCGCGCCGGCCTGGGACAGCCGTTCCTTGAAACGGTCCCAGAAGGCGTTGGTCTTGGCCGGGTCCTCGATGATGGCGAGGATATGCTTCAACAGGCGGGCGGAGTTCCCCTCGCAGTCGATCCCCTTGAAGGAGACATAGCGGTCGGTGACGTCGCTCATGGCGGCGCGGATCCTTTTCGGCTCGACGGGGGTCGGCCCGGGAATGATGACTGAAACGCCCATTACGTCAAGTGCTCCGCAGGGCGGCCGGGCCTGCCCCGCGACCGGCCGGGTTGCCTAGGGGCAAAGCCGGTGCTACTTTCCGCCCCTTAACAGATTCCCTAGAGAAGCGGCCATCTGCCGCCCATCCGGGCCTTTCCACATTGGAGAGCAGTCACCCCATGTCGTTGGACAAAGCCACCGTCAGCGTCATCGCCAATCTGGCGCGCATCGAGGTCCCCGAGGAGAAGCTGGAGCAACTGGCCGGCCAGCTTTCGGGCATCTTGCATTTTGTCGAGCAACTGTCGGAGGTGAACACCGACGGCGTGGCGCCCATGACCTCGGTGGCGGACCTGGCGCTGCCGCAGCGCGTGGACGAGGTCAACGACGGCAATTGCCGCGACAAGGTGCTGGCCAATGCTCCCGAGGCCGAGGACGGCTTCTTCACCGTGCCCAAGGTGGTGGAATAATGACCAAGCTGACCCATCTGACCCTGGCCCAGGCCCGCGACGGGCTGGCCAAGGGCGACTTCACCTCGGTGGAACTGACCCAGGCCCATATCGAGGCCATGGGCAAGCACCGGAGCCTGAATGCCTATATCACCGAGACGCCGGACCTGGCGCTGGAGCAGGCCAAGGCCTCGGACCAGCGCCGCCAGGCAGGGCAGGGCGGGGCCATGGAAGGCCTGCCCATCGGCATGAAGGACCTGTTCTGCACCGAGGGTGTGCGGACCACCGCCGCCTCCAAGATTTTGGGCAATTTCGTGCCGCCCTATGAATCCACCGTCTCGGCCAAGCTGAAGGCGGCGGGCGCGGTCAGCCTGGGCAAGACCAATCTGGACGAGTTCGCCATGGGCTCGTCCAACATGACCTCGGCCTTTGGCAACGTCATCAATCCCTGGAAGCGCAAGGACGGCGCCGAACTGGTGCCCGGCGGCTCCTCGGGCGGTTCCGCCGCTGCCGTGGCGGCGCGCCTGTGCCTGGCTGCCACGGGCACCGACACCGGCGGCTCCATCCGCCAGCCGGCGGCTTTCTGCGGCATTACCGGCATCAAGCCCACCTATGGCCGTTGTTCGCGCTGGGGCATCGTGGCCTTCGCCTCGTCCTTGGACCAGGCCGGCCCCATGGCCCGTACCGTGCGCGACTGCGCCATCATGCTGACCAGCATGGCCGGCCACGACCCCAAGGACTCCACCTCGGTGCCCATGGCGGTGCCGGATTTCGAGGCGGCGCTGACTGGCGATATCCGCGGCCTGAAGGTGGGCATCCCTAAGGAATACCGCCCCGACGGCCTGAACCCCGAGATCCAGGCCCTGTGGGACAAGGGCATTGCCATGCTGAAGGACGCCGGCGCCGAGCCGGTGGAGATCAGCCTGCCCCACACCAAATACGCCCTGCCCACCTATTACATCGTGGCGCCGGCGGAATGCTCGTCCAACCTGGCCCGTTATGACGGCCTGCGTTTCGGCCTGCGCGTCGAGGGCAAGACCCTGGACGAGATGTACAAGAAGTCCCGTGCCGCCGGTTTCGGCGAAGAGGTCCAGCGCCGCATCCTGATCGGCACCTATGTGCTGTCGGCGGGCTATTACGACGCCTATTACGCCAAGGCCCAGAAGGTGCGCGCCCTGATCGCCCGCGACTTCGCCGAGGCCTTCAAGACCGTGGACGTAATCCTGACCCCCACCGCGCCGTCGGCGGCCTTTGGCCTGAACGAGACCCAGGACGACCCGGTGACCATGTATCTGAACGACGTCTTCACCGTGCCCACCTCGCTGGCGGGCCTGCCCGGCCTGTCGCTGCCGGCCGGCCTGTCCTCGGACGGCCTGCCGCTGGGCCTGCAGCTGATCGGCCGTCCCTGGGACGAGGCCACCGTGCTGAAGGTTGGCGACGTGATGGAAAAGGCGGCCGGCTTCGACGCCGTGCCCGCCCTGGTGGAGGGTTGATCCGATGGCTTATGTGATTCAGGGCGAGACCGGCGATTGGGAAGTCATTATCGGCCTCGAAGTTCATGCCCAGGTGATCTCCAACGCCAAGCTGTTCTCGGGTGCCGCCACCGACTTCGGCGCCGAGCCGAATACCCAGGTGTCCTTCGTGGATGCGGGCATGCCCGGCATGCTGCCGGTGATCAATTCCAAATGCGTGGAACAGGCGGTGCGTACCGGCCTGGGCCTGAAGGCCAAGATCAACCTGACCAGCGTGTTCGCCCGCAAGAACTACTTCTATGCGGACCTGCCGCAGGGCTACCAGATCAGCCAGTACGAGCAGCCCATCGTGGGCGAGGGCGAGCTGATCATCGACCTGCCCGACGGCTCCAGCCGCACCATCGGCATCGAGCGTCTGCATCTGGAACAAGATGCCGGCAAGTCGCTGCATGACCAACATCCCAGCAAGTCGTTCATTGACTTGAATCGCTCGGGCGTCGCGCTGATGGAGATCGTCTCGAAGCCGGACATGCGCAGCCCCGAGGAGGCCGGCGCCTACCTGACCAAGCTGCGCTCGATCCTGCGCTATCTGGGCACCTGCGACGGCAACATGCAGGAAGGCTCCATGCGCTGCGACGCCAATGTGTCGGTGCGCAAGGTGGGCGAGCAGGGCCTGCGGACCCGCTGCGAGATCAAGAACGTGAACTCGATCCGCTTCGTGCAGCAGGCCATCGACTACGAGGCCCGGCGCCATATCGACGTCTATGAGGAGGGCGGCGAGATCGTGCAGGAAACCCGCCTGTTCGACTCGGCCAAGGGCGAAACCCGCAGCATGCGCTCCAAGGAGCATGCCCACGACTATCGCTATTTCCCCGATCCGGACCTGCTGCCGCTGATCCTGGAGCAATCCTTCGTGGATGGCATCAAGGCGACCCTGCCCGAACTGCCCGACGAGAAGAAGGCCCGCTTCATGGCCGACTACCAGCTGTCGCCCTATGATGCCGGCGTGCTGGTGGCCGACCAGGCCTCGGCCGACTTCTTCGAGGCGGTGGCCAAGGGCCGCAATCCCAAGCTGGCCGCCAACTGGGTCATGGGCGACTTCTTCGCCGCCATGAACTCCACCGGCAAGAGCTTCGAGGACCCGCCGGTTTCGGCCCAGCATCTGGGCAAGCTGATCGACCTGATCGCCGATGACACCATCTCGGGCCGCATCGCCAAGGAGGTGTTCGCCCTGATGCTGGAAACCGGCAAGGACCCGGCGGAGATCGTCGAGGAAAAGGGCCTGAAGCAGGTCACCGACACCGGCGCCATCGAAGCCGCCCTGGACGCCGTGCTGGCGGCCAATGCGGACAAGGTGGCCGAATACCGGTCGGGCAAGGACAAGCTGTTCGGCTTCTTCGTGGGCCAGGCCATGAAGGCCACCCAGGGCAAGGCCAACCCGGCCCTGGTGAACGAGCTGCTGAAGAAGAAGCTGGCGGGCTGATCCGCCTCTTGGTCCTGGCGCCTCTTCCTGCCTTCGGGCGGGGAGGGGCGCTTTTGTTTTTCCATCCCGTTCCTCTGCGTATCCACTGGCCATGCCCCATCCCCTTCTGCGCGGCCTGCGCGCATCGCTTCCCGTGGTGCTGGGCTATCTGCCCATCGCCGTGTCCTTCGGCATCGTCGCCGCCGAGGCGGGAATGCCGGCCTGGTGGGCCCCCCTCATGAGCCTGCTGGTCTATGCCGGCGCCAGCCAGTTCGCGGCAGTGGCCATGATCAAGCTGGCCACGCCGCTGCCCGAGATCGTGCTGGCCACCCTGTTCATGAATCTGCGGCATCTGGTGATGAGCCTGTCCATGGCACCCCGCCTGCGGCTGGAGGCGAGGGGAGCGCGCATGCTGGCCGGGGCCGGCCTGACCGACGAGAGTTTCGCCGTGGCTTCGCTGCATCCCGATGACGCCTTGCGCACCGGCTGGGGGCTGGTGGGGGTGATGCTGCCGCCCTATCTGGCCTGGGTGGCCGGCACGGTCCTGGGCAGCGAACTGGCGCCCTTGCTGCCGGCGGCGGTGGGGCAGGTGCTGGGCATCGCCATCTATGGCCTGTTCATTGGCCTGTTGGTGCCCGCGCTGAAGGGCGCGCGGCGTGGGCTGGTGCCGGCGGGCGTGGCCATGGCGACCAACTGGGCGCTGTCTGGCCTGCTGGCGCCGGGTTGGGCGCTGGTGGCCGCCATCCTGGCCGGGTCGCTGGCGGCCCTGCTGCCGAGCCGGGGAGAGGCCGCATGAGCCCGGACCTCTGGTTGATCCTGGGCATGATGGCGGTGACCTTGCTGCCGCGCGTGCTGCCGCTCCTGCTGCCCTTGCGCCGGCCGCCGCCGCTGGTGGACCGTTGGCTGGCGGCCATTCCCTTCGCCGCCCTTGGGGCGCTGATTTTCCCCGGCATTTTGACCACCGATCCGGGCAATGGCTGGGTGGGCGCCGCCGGTGGGGCCGCCGCCCTGCTGGCCGCACTGGCCGGAGCGCCTGCCTGGGCGGCGGCGCTGGCGGCGGTCGCGGCGGCGGCCCTCCTGCGATTGGGGTGGTTCTAGCCCGTTGACCGGGCGGCGGGCGCTCCCTACCTCTCGGGGATGACCCAACAGCCTCTGCTTCCCTACAAGATCAGCATCTGCGGCCTGTCCGAGCTTGGCCATTTCTGTGATGTGGGGGTCAGCCATGTGCTTACCATCCTGGACCCCGACTGGCCCGATCCCGGCGAGTTCGAGTATTACGGCGAGCATTCCCGCCTGATCTGGCGCTTCCACGACATCATCCATCCCCGGCCCGGCTGGTTCTCGCCCGACCGTGAGACGGTGCGCAAGGTGCTGGAATTCGGCGACGCCGTGCGCGAGCGGCCGGTGGAGCATCTGCTGATCCATTGCCATATGGGCGTGTCGCGCAGCACCGCCACGGCGGCCATCCTGCTGGCCCAGCATAATCCGGGACGCGAGCGGCAAGCCTTCGACACACTCTATGACATGCGCCCGCGCAGCTGGCCCAACAGCTTGATGATCCGACTGGCCGACGAGGAGCTGGGACGCAAGGGCGCCCTGGTCGAGGCCATGCGCCTGCACCATGTGCGGGTGGCCACCAACCACCCCGACTTCGCCGAAGACATCCGTCTGGGCGAGCGTGCCCACGAGGTGCCGGATTGAAGTCCTTGCAATATTTCCCGAACCTCCATTGACAGGGGGGCGGGGCAGCCTGTAAAAACGCCCCTCTCAGCCGGGTGCCTTGCACCCGCATTCAGCCTGCGGAGGGGTGGGTGAGTGGCTGAAACCAGCGGTTTGCTAAACCGTCGTACTCCGATAAGGAGTACCCCGGGTTCGAATCCCGGTCCCTCCGCCAATTTCTTTCAGAACAAATTCTCTGACGCAAAGATCCTTGGGAAAAGGCCCAAGGATCTGCGCCGTTCCCGCCCAGCTTCGGTTGACCGGCTTGTCAGACGGTGGCCTTCACGTGATTCGAGATCGAAATCATCCGTTGCGAGAGAATGGATCCCCGGCCTCGCAGAAACGCCAGAAGGCGCTGATTGAAGTCATCCACGACAGCCGTTCGGATGCTGTCGCGAGCCGCTAATTCCCTGCGCCACGCCGATACCTCCGGAAACTCCTCGATCAGTCGAAGATCGGCTTCTTCCTCGAAGGCGTCGAAGTAGCGGAAGATCGGACCGTATGTGACATCGACCAGCGACATGCCGCTCCCCTCGAAAAAAGGCCCGCGCCGGCGCTGTGAGAGGACGCTTTCGATCCGCTCGAAGCCGCGCTTCAGAGCCTCGATTTCAGCGGCAAAGCTCTCTTCCGATTGCGCATTGTACAGCCGCGCGATCGTTCCAAGCATGGCCGAGCCGAACTCGATCCAGGATCGATGTTGTGCCCGGGTGAGCGGATCGGCCGGATGCAGTGGATGCGGTTGGGTTTCCTCGAGGTATTCGAGGATCACCGCGGATTCGAAGATTACCGCGCGCTCCGGTTCTTGGCCGACCATCAGCAGCGGAACCTTTCCGAGCGGCGAAATCCGGGTAAACCAGTCCGGGCGCGCCCCGAGGTCCACGTCGAGGCGCGTGTAGGGCGTCCCTTTTTCCTTCAGGGCGATGACGGCGCGTTGGACGTAGGGGCACAGGACGTGGCTTGCGAGTGTCAACTCGGTCATGCCTCGGGTGTTGGAGGGGTCGTGCTTCATCGGGGAGCCCTTTCAGATTTCGCCGCGCCGCCACGGAGCGGCGGACAGAGCCCGCGAGGGCGACAGCGTAAATCGCCCATCCCCCAGCATGACCTGAGCGACCGCCAGCAGCGTCAGGTAGGCGGGATACTCCCAGCCACCGTTCGTATAGCCGAACATCCAGCCGTTGCCGGCATGAGCCCAAGTCGCCCCGGCCAGGATCGGCACCATCGCGGCTGCCACCCACCGGGTCTGAACGCCGATGACGAGAAACAAGCCACCCACGGCTTCTGCAAGGAAGATGAAGTAGGCGAACCAGCCAGGCAGGCCAATGGATTCAAAGAACTTTGATGTGCCGGGCAGGGTGAAGACGAAAAGCTTGAGCCAGACCGAGTGGGCCAGGAACATGACCCCAAGTGCCACCCGTAAAAGGGTGACGGCCAGGGGTGCGAGACGGAGGTCGAGAGGCATTGCGAATGCTCCAGTTCGATGCAGATGCATTGAAATTAATGCATCTGCATGCATCCGTCAATCTTGATGCGATCGCATGCATCCGTTAGACTCGTTCAATGTCCGAGAATGAACCTGACACTCCCGATGCCCTGACCGAAGCTCACCTTATTGCGTGGGCTCGGATGGTCAGAGGGACGACGCTTGTCCTGCAGGCGGTAGAGGAGGCACTGAAAGGTGCCAGTTTGCCGGCGCTATCCTGGTACGACCTGCTTCTCGAATTGCGCCGCGCCGGGCCTGACGGTCTCCGCCCCGTCACATTGCAAAGGGAGATGCTGATACCTCAGTACAACATGTCACGTCTGCTCGATCGCGTTGAAGCCGCCGGCTATGTGCAGCGCGTGGCATGCGATAATGACGGGCGGGGTCAGATGGTCCGCATCACCCGATCGGGTGAGGACTTGTTGAAGCAGATGTGGCCGGTTTATCGGCAGGCGCTTTCGAACACCTTCGCTAGAGAGATCGACGAAGCGACGGCGAAGGCCATCTCGGCGGCCTTAAGTGCTTTTGGGCCACGCCAAAAGTAGAAAAGATCCGATCCGGGGCCCTCTCCCTCCGCCAAGTTTCGAAGAACGCGCCCCCAGGGCGCTTTTTTTTTGGTTTGGGCGCGCGCCTTTGCGCTTTGGTGTCACAATCCGCGTGTGGTTTTGTTCTCTGTTTGTTTATAACATTTGGACCGATTTCAATCGTTCCGGAGCCGTGAATGGTCAATCCCGCCGCCGAACCTTGCCCCCGTTGCGGCGAGCGGCATGATCTTGCCCTGACCGAGGAGCGGTGGACTTGGTTCGCGGTTTGCCGGGTCTGCAGCCATGTGTGGCTGGTGGTCAAGGAGATGGCTGAGTTCTGGGAGACCTCGGACAAGCCGGTGGACGAAGCGGCCTGAAAACCCTCTCTTTGATTGCCCGGCGGCGCCAGCGGTGGCAAAATCCTTGGCCTTGAGAGTGAGGCCGTCAGGCCCCGAGTAGCGGACGATCGATATGAGCAACGACAAGCGCCTGCGCCAGATTTCCAGCAACATGGCCGAAGAGGACCGGCGCAAGATGCTGTCCCAGGCTGCGGACAAGCGCCGGGACATCGAAGAGACGCTGGGCACCGACGTGATCAATCACGAGGCCCTGGTGAAGATGGCCTATGCCATCTGGATGAATGTGCCGGCCAGCATGCGCAAGAACTATTCGGCCGAGGACTGGCGGCGGGACATTACCGCCAAGCTGTCCCGCGCCATCGAGGCGGCGGAAGACCAGATCCAGCGCAACAATACCGACGAACGCATGCTGCAGGCCAAGCTGACCATCCTGCGTCAGACCTTTGCCAAGCAGGTTCACCGGGCCATGAATGACGTGGCCAAAATGTTGAATGGCGGGCAGTAAGCCCGGTGCGCGTCGCTGTCGCCGCCACCGAGGCCGGCAAGGTCGCCGGCCATATCGGCCAGTCACGTCGCTGGCTGGTGTTTGAAGGCGAGCCGGGGGCGGCGCCGCAGTTGGTTCAGCGGGTCGAGCTGACCAAGGACCAGGTGTTCCATCATTGGCAGGACCAGGGCGCCCATCCCCTGGACGGGGTGGCCGCCGTAATCGGCCAGAGCGCGGGCGAGGGGTTCTTGAACCGCATGCGAAAGCGTGGCGTCGAGCCGGTGATGACCGCTGAGGACGACCCCGCCGCCGCGGTCCAGGCTTGGCTGGAGCATCAGGTGACGCCGCCCCGGCCTCGTCCCATCGGGTCGCTGATCTGCAAGGCCAAGGACCTGTTTTCGAAGCATAAATAGCCTAGAGGCTGTTATGCACGCCGGTGGCGGCGATGGCGCCATGACCCATGGCCACGGCGATCTGGTCCAAGCCGCGCACCACATCTCCCACCGCCCATAGCCCCGGCAGCTGCACCGCTGGTGGGCGTCGGTGACGATGCAGTCGCCGTCATCTCTGCCCGAGAGGGGCATGGGCTGGCCCAGGGTCGGCAGTGTCACCCGCTCATTCCATGTGCGCAGTCAGGCCGCCGGGTCCGGCGCCGATGACCAGGCAGTCGAGAAGGGGCTCCATGGTCTCACAGGTGGGGAGCCGAGCAGCGGCTGCAAGCTGTGAGTCCTTTTGATGACCGGGTCATGCTTTGGTCATTGCAACTCCATGAAAGGGTCATTCGACCCACCTTTCCGGCCATGGCAGGGTCAGCCTTCTCAACTACAGGAGGTCCGCATGGATCAGTCCCTGCATCTGACGCCCGGCAGTGCCGACCTGGGCGCCATCTCGGTGGACGACGCGTCCGTCCTGTCCACGCTGAAATTGATTACCGCCGGCCATTTGGCGCAGGTGCCCGAGGGGTCCTGTGCCGTCACCCGGGCACTGAAGGATCTGGCGCGGTCGCTGGAGCGGCGCACCCTGGACGAGCTGGACGGCACCGTGAACTTGGCCATCGAGGCTGCCGAGGTGGTGATCGCCGCCGCCAAGGTCAAGCAGACCGCCCGCAACGAGATGGGCGAGATCCAGGCCGTGGCCGCCGCCACCGAGGAAATGTCGGCCGCCATCACGCAGATCACCGGCAATGCCGCCCATGCGCTGGAGATTGCCGACCATGTGGACAGCGTGGCCACCAAGGGCGTCGAGCAGGTCAGCCGCACCATGTCCAGCATCGTGGACAAGGTGGAGACCGCAGTGACCGAGGTGGGGCGCCTGGACGAGGCTTCGGTCAATATCGGCGAGGTGCTGAAGTCCATCGACGGCATCGCCAAGCAGACCAACCTGTTGGCCCTCAACGCCACCATCGAGGCCGCCCGGGCCGGCGAGGCCGGCAAGGGCTTTGCCGTGGTGGCCGGCGAGGTAAAGCAGTTGGCCAACCAGACCGCCAAGCTGACCGAGCAGATCCGCATTCAGGTGGAGGCCCTGCGCGGCGGTATCGCAGATGTCTCGGGCTTGATGCGCGGTGCCGCCGCGGTGGTGGCCGAGGGGCACCAGACCGTGGAGGCCAGCGCCGCCGAGATGGCCGGCATCGCCCGCAAGGTGGACGAGATGCGCGGGGTGATGACCGAGGTTTCGGCCGCCCTGCAGCAGGAAGCCGTGGCCGCCCAGGAAATTTCCAGCCATTCTGGCAATTTGTCGGCCCAGGCTGAGCAGAGCACCGCCGAGATCGACGCTGCCATGCATGCGCTGGAGCGTCTGGAAGAGGTGATCCTGGGCCGCCTGAAGGCCTATGGCGCCACAAGCAATGGCGAAATGATCCTGCGCCTCGCCAAGTCGGACCATGTGCTGTGGAAGAAGCGGTTGGCACAGATGCTGGCCGGACATCTGGGCTTGGACGAACATGAGTTGACCGACCATCGCAACTGCCGCCTGGGCAAATGGTACTTCGGGCCCGATGCCGCCGCCCTGCGCGGCAAGGCCGAGTTCCAGCGCCTGGACGGTCCGCATAAGGCGGTGCACGACCATGGCCGCGAGGCGGCGCGCCTCTATAACCAGGGGGATGTGGACGGGGCGCTGAAGGCCATGGCCAAGGTGGTCCAGGCCTCGTCCGAGGTGCTGACCTGCCTGGACGGGCTGTGTCGGCATTGACGGCGAATGCGGGGTAAGGCCCCGCGCGCAGAAGGGATGATGGGGGCGCAAGACGCCTTCCGCTTGCGCGGAGGGCGTTTTGCGACTTGATCTTCGGGGAAGTCTATTGCAACAGGCACCCGTTTCCGCGAAAAGGATGCCTGCGTTCAGTGGAACGCCCCCGGAGACCGCCATGACCGATACCATTGTGCTTCCCGGCCCCGGCAGCATGACCGAGGACCGAATCGATCCCACCCTTGACCTGGTGGCCGAGATCAACCGGTTGCGCCGCGAGAAGAACGCGGTGATCCTGGCTCATTACTACCAGGATGGCGAAATCCAGGACCTCGCGGATTTCGTGGGCGATTCCCTGGATTTGTCGCGCAAGGCAGCGGCCACCGACGCCGATGTGATCGTGTTCTGCGGCGTGCGCTTCATGGGCGAGGTGGCCAAGATCGTCAGCCCGGACAAGGCCGTGCTGATCCCTGATGCCGAGGCCGGCTGTTCGCTGGAGGATTCCTGCCGCCCTGGTCCCTACAAGGCGTTCCGCGAGAAGCACCCGGATCATGTGGCGCTGACCTACATCAACTGCTCGGCCGAGGTGAAGGCGCTGTCCGACATCATCGTGACCAGCAGCAATGCCGAGGCGATCGTCGCCCAGATCCCGGCGGACAAGCCCATCCTGTTCGCGCCCGACCGTCACCTGGGCGCCTTCCTGGCGCGCAAGACCGGCCGGCCCATGACCCTGTGGCCGGGCTCGTGCATCGTGCATGAGATGTTCTCGGAGAAGGAATTGGTGAAGCTGAAGGTGCGTCACCCCGACGCCCTGGTGGCCGCCCATCCCGAATGTCCCGAGGCCATCGTCAACCATGCCGACCATGTGGGCTCCACCCGGTCGATCCTGGATTTCGTGCTGGCCTCCGAGCGCGAGGAGTTCATCATCGCCACCGAGCCGCACATCATTCACCAGATGCAGAAGGCGGCTCCGCACAAGCGTTTCATCCCGGCTCCCGGCCAGGACGAAAGCTGCAACTGCGCCACCTGTCCCTTCATGGAAAAGAACACCCTCGAGAAGATCTACCTGGCCCTGGTCAACATGGCCCCCCGGGTGGAAATCCCCGAGCCCCTGCGGGTCGCGGCCCTGAAGCCGCTCCAGCGCATGCTGGACATGTCCGCCTCCATCCCCGTTGCCAAGACTGCCGCCGAATAAATGCCGCTCTCCGACCTGCCCGAGCCGCTGCGCTCGGATGTGAACCGACTGATCCAGGCCGCCCTTGCCGAAGATGTGGGCCAGGGCGACCTTACCTCCCAGGCAGTGATCCCCGCCGAGCTGCGGTTTTCCGGCGTCATGGCCGCCCGCGAGGGCATGGTGGTGGCCGGCCTGCCCATCGCCGAGGAGGTGTTTCGCATCGTGGTGCCCGAGGCCCGTTTCAAGGCGCGGGTCAAGGACGGCGAGCGCATCGGCGCCTCGCAGGTCATCGCCGAGGTGGAAGGCCCGGCCCGGGGCCTGCTGACCGCCGAGCGCACGGCGCTGAACATCTTGCAGCACCTGTCGGGCATCGCCACCCTGACCTCCACCTATGTGGACCAGATCCGCGGCACCGGGGCCACCCTGCTGGATACCCGCAAGACCATCCCCGGCCTGCGCCGGCTGGCCAAGTACGCCACCCGCATGGGCGGCGCCCAGAACCACCGCATGGGCCTCTATGACGGCGTGCTGATCAAGGACAACCACATTGCCGTCTGCGGCGGCGTCACCGAGGCGGTGAAGCGCGCCAAGGATTACACCGACAAGCCCGTCGAGGTTGAGGTGGACACCCTGGAGCAGCTCAAGGACGCGGTGGCGGCCGGCGCCGACATCGTGCTGCTGGACAATATGGGCCCCGAGACCCTGCGCGAGGCGGTGGCCCTGGTGGCCGGGCGCTGCAAGACCGAGGCGTCGGGCGGTGTGACCCTCGAGACCATCCGCTCCATTGCGGAGACCGGCGTGGATTACATCTCGGTGGGGCGCCTGACCCAGTCCGCCCGGGCCGTGGATATCGGCCTGGACTGGTCCACTCTCTAACCCTCGGATAGGCCATGAACGACACCACCGACGTCCTTGTCATCGGCTCTGGCGCGGCGGGTCTTTCGCTGGCCCTGCTGCTGGCCCCGCGCTGCAAGGTGACCGTCCTCTCGAAGCTGGAGCTGAAGGAGGGCAGCACCTATTACGCCCAGGGCGGCATCGCCGCCGTGCTGGACGATACCGACAGCGTCGAGGCCCATATCGAGGATACCCTGAACGCCGGTGCGGGACTGTGCGATACCCGCGCCGTGCGTTTCGTGGTCGAGAACGCCAAGACCGCCATCGAACGCCTGATCGGCTATGGCGTGCAGTTCGACAAGGCCGAGATCGGCAATGCCTATCACCTGACCCGGGAGGGCGGCCATTCCCACCGGCGCATCATCCATGCCGCCGACGCCACCGGACGCGCGGTCGAGGAGACCCTCGAGGAGCGGGTTCTGGCCACCCCAAATATCGAGGTCAAGGAACACCATCTCGCGGTGGACCTGATCCGCACCAAGCAGCCCGACGGCAGTCGGGGCCGCTGCATCGGCGCCTATGCCCTGGACCTTCAGGACGGGCATGTAAAGCTGTACCGGGCCAAGGTGGTGGTGCTGGCCAGCGGCGGCGCCTCGAAGGTCTATCTCTATACCTCGAACCCGGATTCTTGCACCGGCGACGGCATTGCCATGGCCTGGCGCGCCGGCTGCCGTGTGGCCAACCTGGAATTTTCGCAGTTCCACCCCACCTGCCTCTACCATCCCCAGGCCAAGAGCTTCCTGATCTCGGAGGCGGTGCGCGGCGAGGGCGGGCGGCTGCTGCTGCCCAGCGGCGAACGCTTCATGGACCGCTTCGACCCCCGGGCCGAGCTGGCGCCCCGCGACATCGTGGCGCGGGCCATCGACCATGAGATGAAGCGCCTGGGCGTGGACTGCCTCTATCTGGACATCAGCCACCGCGAGCCCGAGTTCGTACGGGGGCATTTCCCCACCATTTACAACCGCTGCATGGACTACGGCATCGATATCACCAAGCAGCCCATCCCGGTGGTGCCGGCCGCGCACTATACCTGCGGCGGCGTGATGACCGACCTGAAGGGCCGCACCGACGCGCCCAATCTGTTCGCGGTGGGCGAGGTGGCCTATACCGGCTTGCACGGCGCCAACCGCATGGCCTCCAACAGCCTGCTGGAATGCCTGGTGTTCGCCGCTTCGGCCGCCGAGGAAATCCACGCCACGCTGGAACAGATTCCGCCGCCGCCGCCCTGGCCGCAATGGGACGAAAGCTGGGTCACCAACTCGGACGAGGAGGTGGTGGTCAGCCATAACTGGGACGAGCTGCGCCGCTTCATGTGGGACTATGTGGGCATCGTGCGCACCAGCAAGCGGCTTGAGCGCGCCAAGCACCGCGTGGACATGCTGCGGGGCGAGATCGACGAGTATTATGGCTCGTTCCGGGTGACCAATGACCTTCTGGAGCTGCGCAACCTGACCCTGGTGGCTGACCTGATCATCCGGTCGGCTCTGGCGCGCAAGGAAAGCCGGGGGCTGCATTACACCCTGGACTTCCCCGAGGCCGACCCCATCCTGCCGCCCGGTCCCACGGTGCTGACGCCCAAGAAGTTCCGCCCGCTGTCGGCCTGACGGCCATGCTGCATCTCCGTTGCGGCGATGACCTGCGCGACAAGCTGCGCCAGGCCGGCATCCAAGGGCAGTACCAGGCCTTCCTGGACCCGGTCTGCCAGGGGCCGATCCCGGCGGGGGTGGAGGGCGAGGCCTATCTGCGTCAGCGCGCCGAGTTCCTGACCGCCTATGGCGGCACCGCTGCCGAGCATTATGCCCGCCTGCGCGCCGACTACGCCGCCCTACGCGGCTTCGCCCGCCAGGGCGAGATCGTGCTTTGGGCCGAGCATGATCTTTATGACCAGGCCTTCCTGGTGCGCCTGCTGGATTGGTTCGCCCCGCGCAACCTGAAGCATGTGGTCCTGAGCCTGGTGCAGGTGGACGATTATCTGGGCGGTTGCACCGCGCACCGCCTGCGCGAGGCCTTTGCCGCCCGCAAGCCGGTGACGGCGGACCAATTGCTGCTGGGCCGGTTGGCCTGGCAGGCGCTGCGTCATTCCGATCCGCGCCAGATCACCCGCCTGCTGGCCCGCGACCTGTCGGTCCTGCCTCATCTGGCCCCGGCCTTGAAGCGCCATCTGGCCGAATTTCCCGGCCCCGACGGCCTGGCATTAACCGAGCGGCTGATCCTGCAGGCCCTGACGGAAGGTCCGTTGGGGCGTGAGGATTTGATTCGCCGCTATGCCAGCCAGGAGCCCGCCCGCTGGCTGGGCGATGCCATGGTTTGGGCCGTCGTGCTGGGTCTGTGCCAGGGGAATCAGCCCGCCATCAGCCTGTCCGACGGACAAGCCGCCCTGACCGCTTTCGGTCAGGCGCTCCTGCGCGGCGAAGCTGATTGGGCCGCCGTCAATGGCCTGGACCGTTGGGTCGGCGGGGTCAAGCTGTCGGGGACGCTGCCCCGGATCCGCTGGGACGGCCGGGCTCTGGTCAAGCCCTGACCAGGTCGGCGGCGCGCAAGCCCGATCGGACCGCGCCCTCAAGGGTGCAAGGCAGGCCGGTGGCCACCCAGTCGCCAGCCAGCACCACCCGGCCCGGCAGTTGCCGGGGCCGCAAGGCCTCGACCTCCGGTGTGTGGCGCAAGGTGGCGCGGCGTTCCTTGATGACCCGCACCGGCGGCACCTGATTGGGATCCAGGTCCAGCGCCCGTGCGCAGTCCTGCCACAGGCGTTCCGCCACCAAGTCCGAGGGCTGTTCCAGCCATCGGTCGGCGGCGCTGACCGTGACCGACAGCACATCGCCCCGGCGGAACAGCCATTGCGCCTCGCCGCCGGTAAGACCAATGAAATCAGCCATCTGAACCGATCGGTCCAACCGGAAATGGGCGTTGATGATGGGGCTGGTGGGCAGTTCCGGCAGCTGCGCCAGCAGTTGTCTGGCTCGCCAGGGCGGCACCGCCAGGATCAGGCGGTCGGCAGGACCAAATGCGACCGTTTCCTGGTCGAAACAAAGCCGGTCGGCGCGGATGGCGGTCAGGGTCCAACCCAGCCGCAGGTCCTGCAGGCGCCCCACGGCGGGCTCCACCAGGGCCGTCCCCAGTCCCTGGGGCGCCAGCAAGGGCCGGCTGGCCTTGGCGCCGCGCAGCAGGCTTTCGCGCAAGACCGCCGCCAGCGGCCCGGCGGCGGCTTGGTCCGGGGCGGTATTCAGCACCGCCTCGGTCAATTCACCCCACGGCCAGGCCCGGCCCACCACATCGGCCACCCGGGCCTGGGGCGCGGCGCGCAGCAGCTTCAGGGCATCCAGCAGCAGCCTGGGGGTCCGGAGCGCCGCCAACCCTGCGGCCAGTACCCGGGTGCGGCCGCTGGCCAGGTCCAGCATGGGAAAGCGCGCCGGCGCCGGCACCAGTCCAGGGCCGCCGGCCAGGACAAGATAGCGTCCCACGTCATGGTTTCCGGACAACAGCAGGTGAGAACCGTTGTCGATCACCCGGTCCAGCAGGGGATCGTGCCAGGAGCGGCAGCGGCCGCCGGCCTGGCGGGCGGCGTCATAGACGGTGACGTCGCATCCGGCATCCTGGCAGGCCAGGGCGGCGGCCAGCCCGGCCAAGCCGGCGCCGGCCACATGCACCCTCATGCCCGCACCATGGCGCGCAGGGCGGTCCACAGCATTTCCCAGCGCGACAGCGAAAGGCGTGCCTGTCCGGCCTGCCAGCCCCGGCGGCGCAGCCGGTCCAACAGCGTGCGATAGGCGCCCATCATGGCCAGGGCCGGCCGCAATGCCCGGGCATGGGGCGCGGCCAGGGCCTGGGCCTCGGCATAGAGGGTTTCGGCCATGTCCGCCATCTGCTCGCAGACCCGGGGCAGGGCGGGATGGGCCAGCACGCGGGCCGGGTCATGGTCATTGATGCCGGCCTCGGCCAGCAACTCGCGCGGCAGATAAAGCCGGCCCAGGGCCGCGTCCTCGCCCAGGTCACGCAGGATATTGGTGAGCTGCAAGGCCTCGCCCAGCGCCAGGGCAAAGCGGTCGGCGCCTCGGCAGCCAAACACCCGCACCGACAGCAATCCGACCGCGCCGGCCACCCGGGCACAGTACAGGCGCAACTCGGCCAGGGGCGGGGCCACCATGCCGCCGGCCACATCCATCTCCATGCCGTCGATCAGGGCCTGCAGGGGGGCGCGCTCCAGGTCATAGCGATGCACCGGGCCGACCAGGGCGCAGGCCACCGGATGGCTTGGCCGGCCGTCGAACAGGGCATCCAGCTCGCGCCGCCAGGCTTGCAGCTGGTCGCGTTTGACTGCCTCGGCGGCATCGCCGTCGGCGATGTCGTCCAAGGCGCGGCAATAGGCATAAAGGGCAAACATGGCCTCGCGCCGCTCCCGCGGAAGCAGGCGCATGGCCCAGTAGAAGCTGGAGCCGGCGCGGCGGGCGGCGTCCAGCACCTCGGTCATCGGCCGTTCCAGCCGGTGACCACCCCCAGGAGCAGGCAGCGCGCCTTGTCCAGCGTCGACAGTCCCACGGTGCCGGCCAGGGGGTCACGGTGACGCAGCTTGTGGGCCAGGGCATGGGCCATGGCCAGGGCGCTGGAGGCCTGCAGCCGCAGCCGGCGGTCCTTGAGATGGCGGGTCAGCGGGGTGGCATGGACCAGCAGGTCATCCACGGCGGTCAGAACCCGGTCGAACAGCCGGCGCAGCTGCGGCTTGGTGGCCGGAGCCGCCAGGGCGTCCAGGGACAGGGCAGCATCTTCGAGCCATTCCAGCGGGATATAGACCCTGCCGAGCAGACGGTAGTCGCGGCCGCAGTCTTTCAGGTGGTTAAGGATCTGCAGCGCCGCGCATAGCTCGTCCGAAGCCTTCAGCGCGGCCGGGTGCTCTTCGCCATGCAGGGCCAGCAGATAGCGGCCCACGGGCATGGCCGACAGCCGGCAATAGGCCATCAGGTCGTCCCAGCCGTGGCATTGCTGGTTCACGGCATCGCGGCGGAAGGCCTCGATCAGGGGGCGCAGATGGTCCGAGGCCAGGTCCTGGCCCAGCCCGCGCTCCATCAGGTCCA
>CAYOKN010000021.1:0-162 GCA_964404545.1 uncultured Rhodospirillaceae bacterium
TGTCCAGGTCATAGCCGCTGGGCGGGCACGGCCCCGCCTCCTGCAGGCAGACCACGTCGGCAGCACCGCCCGACAGGCGCGCGCCGCTGAACAGTCCGGCCACGTCCTCGTGCCACAGATTCTCGGTGTCGGCCTTGCTGCCCTGCATGTTCCAGGTAACCA
>CAYOKN010000021.1:246-20332 GCA_964404545.1 uncultured Rhodospirillaceae bacterium
GACCGGATGAGGCATTGACGAGGCCCCCGCCGGGGTGGCACCCATGGACCCAGCAGCAGAGGACCGCAAGCACCATGGGTTTCGTCCCCGACCCGCCGCCGCCCGCCGCCCAGGCCGGCGACGCCCCCACCCCCGACCTGATGGCACGCAAGGCAGCCGAGGCCGGCGTACAGAAGGCCGCCCGTGACCTGTCCAGCCTGCTGGCGCTGGCGGTGCTGGCCGGCGCCTTCATCGCCCTGGGCGGGCTGTTCTCCACCGTGGCCACGGCGGGCGCCGCCGGCCTGCCCTATGGCATCGCCAAGCTGGTGGGCGGGCTGGTGTTCTCGCTGGGGCTGGTGCTGGTGACCGTGGCCGGCGCGCAGCTGTTCACCGGCGACACCCTGATGGTCATGGCCTGGGCCAGCAAGCGGCTGCGCCTGTCCCAGATGGCCCGCGTCTGGGCGCTGGTCTGGCTGGGCAACCTGGCGGGCGCGGTGGGCACCGCCCTGCTGGTCTATTGGTCCGGGCATTGGCAGTTCGGGCACGGAGCCTTCGGCGCCAACGCCCTGGCCATCGCCGCGCACAAGGCCGCCCTGCCCTTCGGCCAAGCCTTCGTGCTGGGCATCCTGTGCAATGTCCTGGTCTGCCTGGGGGTGTGGATGAGCTATGCCGCCCGCAGCGTGACCGACAAGGTGCTGGCGGTGATGCTGCCCGTGGCCGCCTTCGTGGCCGCCGGCTTCGAGCATTGCGTGGCCAATATGTATTTCATCCCGCTGGGGATGCTGATCCGCTGGGGCGCGCCCGCCGGCTTCTGGGCCGATCTGGGCACCCAGCCCCCCGAGATCACCTGGGCCGGACTGGCCGGCAATCTGGGCGCGGTGACCCTGGGCAATGCCGTCGGCGGCGCCCTGTTCGTGGGCGCCGCCTACTGGTTCATCTATCTGCGGAAAGACGCCAGGGCTTAGTCCCGGCCCTTCTTTTCCTTCTTGTCCTTCTTGTCGGACTTGCGGTGCTCGCCGTCCTGGCGATGCTCGGCCGAGCGGCCCATCTCGCCCTTCTCGGGCTTGCCCTTCTTGGTGGACTTGCTCCTGCCATCCTCGGACTCGACGCCGGCGGCGTCATTGATGGCCTTGGTGGCGGCGTCGGTGGCGGCCTGGGTCGCCGCCTCGGTGGCGGCCTTGGACAGGCCGTCGATCAGGCTCTGGCCGCCGGACTGGGCCAGGGCCGGGCTGGCGGCCAGGCCGGCCACCAGCAGGGTAGAAATCAGAAACCGCATCAATGTCCCCTTTTTCGTCTCAGGCTGCCGGCACCCGCATCAGGCCCAGGCGCGCCAGGATGGCGTGCAGATAGCCCTCGTCATGCCGGGCATGGGACAGCTTGCGGAACTTCGGGCGTTTCAGCAAGGGCACCCATTTGTGCACCAACTGGGCCAGGGCGGCGCCGGCCAGCGGCCCCACCACATAGATCCACAGCGACCCCAGGTCGCGGGCCACCACCGCCGGGCCGAAGGACCGGGCCGGGTTCATGCTGGCGCCGGTGGCATGGGCGGCAAAGAAAGCCACCGCGACGATATAGACCCCCACCAGCGCGCCGCACCAAGGCACCAGCCGCTCGTGATGCAGGCAGTAGAAGACCAGGCTGATGATGCCGAAGGTCATGGCCGCCTCGATCAGAACCGCCAGGGCCGGCGACAGGTCGGCGGCCGGGCGGGTCATGCCGAAATGCACCGCATTGCCCAGGTCGCCCACCAGGAAATGCACCACCGCTCCGGCAATGAAGGCGCCCAGCAATTGCGCCACCACGAAGCCGGCGAAGTCGCCCGCCTTCAGGTGCCCCTCCATCCAGAAGGCCAGCGAGACCGCCGGGTTCATGTGGGCGCCGCTGATCTTGCCGATGGGCGAATAGATCATGGCAACGATGCCGCCGGCAAAAATCACCAGCACCAGGAACAGACGCAGGCTGACACTGGGAAAGGCCTCGGCCAGCGGCGTCGGGCCAAAGAACAGCACGATGGCGGACAGGCCGATGACCAGCATCAGCATAGTGCCGATCAGTTCCGAGAAATAATGCGCCCAGCGCACGATCTGGTCGTTATCCATGACTACCCCCGCACAGGTGACTGCCAGAGGCAGTTCGCCCCCATTTGCGCGAATGACGCAAATGACTCTTCTATCACAGCGACTTTCGGCCGCCTGCCCGTGCGAAAGGCCTATGCCCCTATTCCAAGGTCTTGAACCCGATGGCGGCCAGGAAGCCCACAAGGGTCGAGAACCCCGAGGCCGAACCGCCGCGCATATAGGCTTCGGGCAGCATGGTCTCGGCGATCATGGTCAGCATGGCGCCGGCGGCGATGCCTTCCACCACGGCAAAGGCCACCGGGTCCGCCCCCTGGAAGAACAGATTGCCCAGCGCCGCGCCGATGCCGGTCATCAGGGTGATGGAGGTCCACATGGCCAGCACCTTGGGAAAGGCCATGCCCTGGTGGCGCATGCCCACCGAACTGGACAAGGCCTCGGGATAGTTGGACAGGAACAGGCCGGCCAGCAGCGACAGGCTGATATGGGAATGGATCAGGCTGGAGCCGATCACCAAGGACTCCGGGATGCCATCCAGGGTGATGCCCAGCCAGATGGCCATGGGCGCGCCATGCTTGGACAGGTCGCGGCTGGCCTCGGCGGCCGAGGGAATGATGCCGTGGTTGGCCACGTCACGCGCCACCGCGTCTGTCCAGCGCGCCGCCTGGCGGGCATCGAAATTCTGCCGGGCGCGCAGATAGTCCCGCGCCTGCCCGTCCTGCAGGAAGGCGCGCACCCGCTCGCCCAGGCTGGGATGCTGACGCAGCAAGGCCTCGAAGTCGCGCTTGCGCAGGACCCACAGGGTGGTGTCGGCCTGGGCGATGCCGGTCTTGGAATGGCGCGCCCCGGTCAGGAAGGACAGGCCGCCCACCACGTCGCCCTCGGCCGCCTCGCCGGGCTGGCCGCCCTTGCTGCCGTCCAGCAGCAGCACCTCGCCGCGCTCGACGATGAACAGCCGGTCCGAGGGCTGGCCGCTGCGGAACAGCTCCTCGCCCCGCTTGCAATGGCGCAGGAACACCCGGCCGGCCAGGGCCCGCCGCTCCGGCCCGGTCAGGTGCGAGAACACCGGCAGGCGGCTCAGATTGGCGGCGATGCTGTCGAACTCCTCCACATCCCGCTGGGCCTCCGCCGCCTCGGGCAGTTCCTCGCCCAGATGCAGGGCAGTGACTGCCCGCTCCACCCAGTCATGCACCTGCTCGGGGCGCAGGCCGTGGCGTTCGGTCAGAAAGGCGGCCACCTCGGCCCCTTCCAGATAGACCTGCACCCGCCGGGCCAGGGCCGGACAGCCGGGCACCAGGTTGGGCAGCGCCTCCATGGGCAGGAACCAAAGCCGGGTCTCGCGCACCGCCTGGGCGGTGAACCGATGGGGGCTGTTGGTGAAAAAAGGCAGCCGGCCGAAGCAGCCATTGGCCTCGACCAGGCGCTCGGCCAGCGCGCCGTCAGGGCAGACAAGGCGCACCGCGCCCTCGTCCACCACATAGAGCCCCTCGGGCGGCTCGCCGGCCTCGTAGATCTGATCGCCTTCGGCCAATGTCCAGCTTTCCACCAGCCCGGCCAATTGCTGCGCCTCGGCCTGGGGCAGCCCCTTGAACACATCCAGCCCCCCCATGTCCTGCAGGATGTGGCGGAAGCGGCGTTGGCGCTGGCGTTCCAGCTGGTGCAGCACGGTCGAGGACTTGCGCAGGAAACCGCCCTTCTTGTTCACCACCTGGTTCAAGAGGTCGAACAGCAGCCCGCCCACCAGCGCCCCGATGGCCAAGGGGCCGAACTGCCCGGCTTCCAGCGCCGAGCCCACCAGGTCGATGGTCAGCGCCGCCAGCAGCGCCCCGCCGCCAAAAGCCATGAGCAAGGCCACGGTGCGGTGCGACGGTTGCCAGATGGCGGTGGTCAGGGTGCCCAGCGGCAGGGACGCGGCACTGAGCAGGCCCATGGAAAAGGCGAACAGAAGAGTCTCCATGGAGCCACGATGGCGCGCCCGGCCGCAGCCCGCAAGAGAAGCGATTGTAACAAAACCAGGGGAACCAAGGGACCGCCTCTCCTGTTGCACTTGCGGCCATGAACAACAGGAGAATTGCAATGGCGAGGTTTCTTCCCCCCTTGGCGGCGCTTGGGTTGCTGACCATGCTGGCGGCCTGCGCCGGCGATGACATCGACCAACTGCGCAGCCAGGTCTCGGCGCTGCAGAGCGAGGTGGACCAGACCCAGGCCATGGTGGCCCAGAACGCGCAGACGGCGCAGCAGGCGCAGCAGCAGGCGTCCATTGCCCAGCGCCAGGCGGGCAGCGCCCAGCAGCAGGCGGAATACGCCAACCAGCAGGCGGCCCAGGCCACCACCCGGGCGGAAGCCATCTATAACCGCAGCCTGCGCAAATAGCGCCCGTGCGGGCCGTGATCCTGGTCCTGATGGGTCTTTGGCTGCTGGCCGGCCCCGCCGCCGGTCAGCAGCGGACGTTGCCCGCCCCCTTGGTGTCCCAGCCGCTGATGGACGTGGCCCGGGATCACGGGCTGGGCTATGTGGAGGTCTTGGCCGCCAATCCGGGGGTGGACCCCTGGGTGCCGCAGCCGGGCTTGTCCCTGGTGCTGCCGGACACCCATCTTTTGCCCGCCACCGAGGCCCGGAGCGGGCTGGTGGTCAATCTGGGCGATATGCGGCTTTATGACCTGGACCGCGGCGTCAGCTATCCCATCGGCATCGGCCGCGAGGGCTGGGAAACGCCGCTGGGCCGTACCAAAGTAGTGCGCAAGCGCGAAGCCCCGACCTGGTGGCCGCCCGCCTCGATCCGCGCCGAAAAGCCTGAACTGCCCCGCAGCGTGCCGCCGGGACCGGACAATCCCCTGGGCGACCACGCCCTGGACCTGGGCTTCCAGCTGATCCGCATCCACGGCACCAACCGCCCCGACGGCGTCGGGCGGGTGGTGAGCCACGGCTGCATACGATTGTACCCCGAGGACATCGCCGAGCTGTTCGCCCAGATACGGGTGGGCACGCCGGTGACCATCGTGAAGCAACCGGCCAAGCTGGGCTGGATCGATGGCGAGCTTTATCTCGAGGTGCATCCCTCGCCGGCCCAGGCGGTGGACCTGGAATATGGCGACCCCCTGACCGCCGATCCGGTGCCCGGCCTGTTCGACCTGGTGGCAAAGGCCGCCGGGGCGGACGTGATCCGGGTCAATTGGGCAGCGGTGGAGGAGGCCGAGATCCTGCGCCTGGGGCTGCCTGTGCAGGTGACGGACCCACTGAGGTGAACTAGACTGTGGGGCAAGCCGACCGGATGGAGGGGCATCATGAAAAAGCTGTTGGCCATCCTCCTGCTGGCCGGCCTGGCCGCAGGTCCGTGCTTTGGGGCCGCGGCCCGGGCCGAGCCGGTACGGCTGATCTCGGTCGAGGCGCAGCCCTGGAGCTGGACCACCCCCGAGGGGCGCCTGCAGGGCGCCTTTGCCGAACTGGCGGCGGAACTGGAGCGGCGCTCGGGCCTCGATATCATCGCCACCGTCAGTTCCTTTCCCCGCATCGAACGCGATCTGGCCCAAGGGGCGCAGGACTGCGCCATCCTGGTCTGGTCCGAGGGCAATGCCGGGGCGCTGGACAAGGGAGAGACGGTGGTGGAATTCCCCTTCGGCGTGATCGCCCGCAAGGGACTGCCGCTGGACCGCTACGAGGACCTGTGGGCCATGCGGCTGTCGGTGACCCGCCAGCTCAGCTTCCATCCACGCTTCGACCATGACGCGCTGCTGGTGAAGGACCGCGACCAGGATTATGCCACCGGCCTGCAGAAGCTGGCCCGCGCCCGGGTGGACGGCATCGCCGGCGCGCTGCCCACCATCCGATGGCAGGCCGCGGCCCTGGGACTGGCCGACCATCTGGGGGCCGAACTGCGGCTGGGAGCCAGCCCCATCGTGCTGCAATGCGCGCGCGCGGCGCCCGGCCATGGCGCACTGGAGCCGCTGAACGCCACGCTGCGCGCCATGAAGGCCGATGGCAGCCTGGCCACGATCCTGAAACGCAATCATTATTAGACAAGCTGCAACCCGTAATATTCCATTGCCGCCTCGGGCCGATTACACTGGTCCAACACAGGGAACCAACTGAATGGGCCAGGACCGGCAGGCAGGAACCGAAGACGACGCCGCAGCAGGCGTACGGCCCGACCATGGCGGCGGGCTGCTGAGCCCGTTCGTCAGCGGCATCGGGCTCAAGCTGCTGACGGTGATCCTGCTCATCAGCACCGGGGTGGCCCTGGCCCTGACCGGGCTGCAGCTGACCCTATCCTGGCAGCGGGATACCCGCGCGCTAGAGCAGCGCCTGGACGAAATCGGCCAGACCTATCTGGACAGCATGGCCGCCAGCCTGTGGCACATGGACCGGCCGCAGCTGGAATTGCAGCTGGACGGCCTGCTCCGCCTGCCCGGCATGACCTATCTTGAGGTGCGCGAAGCCCAGGTGAGCGGCACCGCACCGCTGGTGGTGACGCGGGGCACGCCAGGCCAGGGCGACCTGACCCGCAGCTGGGCGCTGGTTTATGACGACCGGGGCATCCCCCGCACCATCGGCGTCCTGCAGGCCGAAGGCAGCCTGGGCAGCGCGCTTACCGCCATCGTGAACCAAGCGGCCGTGACCCTGGCGGCCCAGGGCGTGCTGACATTCCTGATCGCCCTGAGCACCCTGGCAGTGGTGCATCGGCTGCTGACCCGCCATCTGCTGGACATTGCCCGCCATGTGGCCAGCTACGATATTCTGCTGCCGCGCCCGCCGCTGAAGCTGCACCGCCAGCCGCAGCGCGACGAATTGGAGGCGGTGGTGCTGGCTTTCAACGACATGTTCGGCAAGCTGGAACAAGCCTATGCCGCGCTGCGCAGCACCAATGCCGAACTGCAGCACGAGGTGGTTGAGCGCCGCCAGAAGGACCGCGAGCTGCTGCAGCTGGTGGAACATCTGACCGGCATGAACACCGAGCTGGAACGCTTCGCCTATGTGGCCTCGCACGACCTGCAAGAGCCGCTGCGCAGCATCAGCCTCTATTCCCAGCTGTTGCAGCGCCGTTATGAGGGGCGGCTGGACCAGGACGCCGACGACTATCTGCGCTTCCTGGTCACCGGCGCCAAGCGCATGCATGCGCTGATTACCGACCTTCTGACCTACAGCCGCATCACCGACAAGGGCGCGCCCTTTGCCGAGGTGTCTGCCGACGATGCCTGCGCCGCCGCGCTGGAGAACCTGCAGGAAAGCCTGCGCGAGACCGGCGCCCAGGTGACCGTGGGTCCCCTGCCCCACCTGGAGGCGGACCCGCTGCAGCTGATGCAGCTGTTCCAGAACCTGATCGGCAATGCCATCAAGTTCCACAAGCCCGGCATCCCGCCCGAGGTGACGGTGGAGGCCCGGCCGATGGACCACCATTGGCAGTTCACCGTGCGCGACAACGGCATCGGCATCGAACCCACCGGCCAGGACATCTTCGAGATCTTCCGCCGGCTGCATCCCATCTCGGCCTATCCGGGCACTGGTGTGGGACTGGCCATCTGCAAGCGCATCGTCCAGCGCCATGGCGGCCGCATCTGGGCCGAATCGGAACCCGGACAGGGCACCACCATCCATTTCACCCTGGGCCAGCCCCTGCGGGATGCACAACCTGCAGCCTAAAAAAGCACGAACGCAAACCCGCAATCCGCGAACTTCATACCAATGGCATATGCGGCATCTCTCATACTGAAGGATTAGAAGTGTGGATCTTTCGGATTAGTAAGCTTTTGTTTAATAGAAATTTTTGCCTTTTGCGCCTTTTGCGTGCTCACAAACGCCACAATTCACCACTTGCCCCAGCGTAACGCTATCTGCGCACCATCCTTGAGAGAGTGGTTTTACCACTTCCAAAGCCTAGCGCAGGCCGGGCTTTGGCTTCTGGCAAAGGAGTGAGCTGATGGCCAAACTGCTTCAATCAGGGCAAGTCCCAGCCGAGTTCGATCTTCCCTTTCCCGACGTCGCGCGCGACCAGACTTTTATCAAGAAGTCCCAGGCCGATGACTTGTTCAGACGCATCGTCACGCGGTTTCGCAGCCTGTCCACCACGGCGGCCATGTGCGACCCGGTCTGCATCGCCGCGCCCCACATCCAGGATGTGCAGATTGCCCTGAACGGGTTTGCGGTGACCGGCGACCCGCACCGCAAGCAGATCAGCGCGGCAGGCGCCATCGGCGCCATGTCCGCAACCCTGTCGGCCATCCGAACCTGTTCGATCGAATTGCCGGCCCTGGATGCCGCCTGCGGGCAATCCTGCTTCGGGTGCAATATCAACGACTGCGGAAAGTTCAAGCACTGCCCCATCGCCATCGGCGCCCGCGAGGTGAAGGGCGGCCTGGTACGGCTGATCCAGGTTCTGACGCCCATCCGCAACCGGCATGTGGCGGCCGGGGCCTGAGTCTCAGCGCCGCCGCCCCTTGCCCGCCTGCTGGGTGCGAAAGGTCTTACCCCGCCCGCCCGGCTTGGCCCCCGGCTTGGGGGACGAGGGATGGGCCGACTGGCCGGCGCCAGGGATCAGGCAGTGCTCGCCCGGCCCAATCAGATCGGCGCGGCCCAGGCGTTTCAGGGCTTCGCGCAGAATGGGCCAGTTCTCGGGGTCGTGATAACGCAGGAACGCTTTGTGCAGGCGCCGCTGGCGCAGGCCCTTGACCGCCTCCACCACTTCCGAGCCCTCGCGCCGCACCGGCTTCAAGGGATTGCGCTCGGAATGGTACATGGCGGTGGCCAGGCTCATGGGGCTGGGCAGGAAAGTCTGAACCTGATCCGCCTTGAAGCCATTGCGCTTCAGCCACAGCGCCAGATTCATCATATCCTCGTCCGAGGTCCCCGGATGGGCGGCGATGAAATAGGGGATCAGATAATATTTCCGCCCCGCCGCCTTGGCTGCCCGCTCGAACATCTCCTTGAAGCGGTCATAGGCCCCCATGCCGGGCTTCATCATCTTGGACAGCGGCCCCGCCTCGGTATGTTCGGGCGCGATCTTCAGATAGCCGCCCACATGGTGGGTGACCAACTCCTTCACATAGGCCGGGCTTTTCACCGCCAGGTCATAGCGCAGACCCGAGGCGATGTTGATGCGCTTGACGCCCTTGATGTCCCGGGCCTTGCGGTACAGTCCGATCAAGGGGTCGTGGTCGGTTTCCAGGTTCTTGCAGATGTCCGGATAGACGCAGGATGGCCGGCGGCAGATTTCCTGGATCTTGGGATCCTTGCAGTTCAGCCGCCACATATTGGCGGTGGGCCCGCCCAGGTCCGAAATGACGCCGGTGAAGCCCTTGGTCTTGTCCCGGATTTCCTGGATTTCCCGCAGGATCGAGCCTTCGGAGCGGCTCTGGATCACCCGGCCCTCATGCTCGGTGATGGAGCAGAAGGAGCAGCCGCCGAAGCAGCCGCGCATGATGTTGACCGAGAAACGGATCATCTCCCAGGCCGGAATGCGCGCCTCGCCATAGGCCGGATGCGGCGCGCGGGCATAGGCCAGGCCATAAACCGCGTCCATTTCGGGCGTGGTCAGGGGGATCGGCGGCTGGGTCAGCCACAATTCCTTGTCGCCATGGCGCTGCACCAGGGCGCGGGCATTGCCGGGATTGGCCTCCTGATGCAGCACGCGGCTGGCCTGGGCATAAAGCACCGGGTCGGCACTCACCTGCTCATAGGCCGGCAGGCGCACGACGCTGGTGTCCAGCGGCCCCTTGGGCGGCGTGGCCGGATCGTCGATGTCCGACAGGTCGATCTCGGTCCACCCCTCGGGCACCGCATCCCGCAGATAGGCGGTGCCGCGGATGTCGTGCATCTGGCGCGGCGCCTCGCCGGCTTCGGCGCGGTGGGCGATCTCCACGATGGCGCGCTCGGCATTGCCATAGACCAGGATATCGGCCTTAGCGTCCACCAGCACCGACCGGCGCACCTTGTCGGACCAATAGTCATAATGGGCGATGCGGCGAAGGCTGGCCTCGATGCCGCCCAGCACCACCGGCACGTCCTTGAAGGCCTCGCGGCACCGCTGGGCATAGACGATCACCGCCCGGTCGGGGCGCTTGCCGCCCTCGTCATTGGGCGTATAGCTGTCATTGTGGCGCAGCCGCCGGTCCGAGGTATAGCGGTTGACCATGCTGTCCATGTTGCCGGCGGTGACGCCGAAGAACAGCCGGGGCTTGCCCAACGCCCTGAAGGCCTCAGCCGTCTGCCAGTCGGGCTGGGCGATGATGCCCACGCGGAAGCCCTGGGCCTCCAGCAGCCGGCCGACGATGGCCATGCCGAAGCTGGGATGGTCCACATAGGCATCGCCGGTAACCAGGATGATGTCGCAGGCATCCCATCCCAGCCGATCCATCTCGGCACGGGTCATGGGCAGGAACGGGGCCGGCACCAGGCGCCGTAGGCGGGGCCGGCTGAACAGGTCGGGAGCGGTCTGCATGAGCGGGCCACCTTAGCAGGTTGCAGGGGCCGAAGCGAATCACGACATGGTGGGGGCCAGCACGAAACGGAGGCCCCATGCCCACCCATGACGACGGCCGCATCATCACCGGCGCACACCGCCTGGACCTGCCCGAGGAGACCAATATCGACCGCATCCGCCAGCGCGCCCATGAATTGTGGGAGGAAGAAGGCCGACCCGAGGGCCGCGACCGCGACCATTGGCAGCAGGCCACCCGGGAAATCCTGGGACCGCATTGAAGGGCGGGCCGGTTCGGGTATAGTGCCGCCCCATGTCTGATCCCAACGAGACCCGCATCACCGAGCTTGAGCGCCGGCTGGCCCTTTACGAACGCATGGCCGAGGAACTGTCGGCCGTGCTGGCCGAGCAGGACAAGCGTATCGACATCCTGACCCGGCAGGTGCGCCGCCTGACCGGACGCCTGCTGGACCTGGAAGCCGGCTGGGAGCCGTCGCCCCAGGACGAGAAACCGCCGCCGCATTATTGACGCCATGACCCAGCAGCACGACGACGACGAGGATGACGGCCCGGCCCTGCCCGCCGGCTCCAAGAACTACATCACCCCGCAAGGCCTGCAGGCCCTGCAGGACGAGTTGAAGCACCTGATGCGGGTGGAGCGCCCCAAGGTGGTCGAGGTGGTGTCCTGGGCCGCCGGCAATGGCGACCGGTCCGAGAATGGCGACTATCTCTATGGCAAGAAGCGCCTGCGCGAGATCGACCGGCGTATCCGCTTCCTGACCAAGCGCATCGACATCGCCCATGTGGTGGACCCGGCCCTGCAGACCAACCGCGACCAGGTGTTCTTCGGCGCCACCGTCACCTATGCCCACGAGGACGGCACGGAAAAAACCATCCGCATCGTGGGCGTGGACGAAGCCGACCTGGACCAGGGCAAGGTCAGCTGGATTTCGCCCATTGCCCGCGCCCTGCTGAAAGCCCATGAGGGCGACCTGGTGGACCTGAAAAGCCCCGGCGGCCGCGAGAAGATCGAGGTGGTGGAAATCCGCTACTGATCCATCCTGTCAAAAAAATGCACCACGAAGGCACGAAGGACACGAAGGCGGCACGAAGATAAAAAGCATCCTTCGTGTTCCTTCTTCGCTTCGTGCCTTCGTGGTGGACTGCTGCCCCCTCACCCGGGGGTGAGCCGCAGTACCTGGCCGTCATCCTGGTCGGTGAGCACCAGCACCGAGCCGTCCAGGGCCTGCTTGACGGCGCGGACGCGGGCGCCAAGGGGGATGCGTTCCTCGGCGGTGACACGCTCGCCGTCCAGGGACAGACGCACCACCGCCTGGGCCACCAGCCCGCCATTGAGCACGCTGCCCTGCCAGGCCTTGAAGCGCTCGCCGGTGTAGAACTCCATGCCCGAGGCGGCGATCACCGGCGTCCAGCGGTGGATGGACTGGGCCAGGTCGGGCCGGCTGGGCGGGTCGGGGATGTCCTTGCCGGAATAATGGTCACCCCAGCTGACCAGCGGCCAGCCATAATTGCGGCCGGGCTGCGGCACATTGACCTCGTCGCCGCCCAAGGGGCCGTGTTCGTTGATCCACAGCTTGCCGGTCTGAGGATGGATGGCGGCGCCCTGGATGTTGCGGTGGCCATAGGACCAGATTTCCGGCAGCACGCCGGCCCGCCCCACGAAGGGATTGTCCGCCGGCACGCTGCCGTCGCGATTGATGCGGATCACCTTGCCTAGATGGGTGGACAGGTCCTGGGCCGGATCGAACTTGAACCGCTCGCCAGTGGTGACGAACAGGGTGCCGTCGGGGCCAAAGGCCAGGCGCGAGCCGAAATGGGCGCCGCCGCCCACCTTGGGCTGCTGGCGGAAGATCACCTGCACATCGCGCAGGGCCAGGCCGTCGAGCCGCCCCCGGGCCACGGCGGTGGAGGCGCCGTCCTCGCCCGGCTCGGCATAGGACAGATAGACCAGGGTGTTGCTGCGAAAATCCGGGTCCAGGGCCACATCCAGCAGCCCGCCCTGGCCCCGGTCATAGACCTGGGGCACCCCGGCCAGCGGCGGCGACAGGCTGCCGTCCGGCCCCACCAGCCGCAGCCGGCCCGGACGCTCGGTCACCAGCAGCCGGCCATCGGGCAAGGGCGCCAGGCCCCAGGGATGCTCCAGCCCCTTGGCCACCGTCTCGACCCGGACCGGGCCGGACGGAGCCTCCACGGTGCGGGTCTGGGCCAAAGCGGGGGCAGCGCAGAGCAGGAGAAGGGCAATCAGCAGGCGCATGGCGGTCTCCTTTGCCGGGCAAGGGAGAATGTGGTCGCGGGGAGGCGAAAACAAAAGCGGGCGGCAGCCCCGCCCGCTCTGGAATCTCAGCCCTCGATCTCGTCCATGCAGGACTGCAGATAGTTGGGCAGGCCCATCTTCTCGATCAGTTCCAGCTGGGTCTCGTAGAAATTCAGGCGCTCCTCGGTCTCTTCCAGGATTTCACGCAGCTCGTGGCGGGTGACGTAGTCCTGCTTCTCCTCGCACAGGGCGATGGCGTCCACCAGGGTCTTGTGGCAGGCCTTCTCCATCTTGAGGTCGTTTTTCAAGATTTCCGGAACATCCTCGCCCACCAGCAGCTTGCCCAGGTCCTGCAGGTTCGGCAGGCCCTCCAGGAACAGGATGCGCTCGATTACCTCGTCGGCATGCTTCATCAGCTTGATGGAATAGTGGTATTCCACCTTGCCCAGCTTGTTCAGGCCCCAGTTCTTCAGCATGCGGGCATGCAGGAAATACTGGTTGATGGCGGTCAGCTCGTCCTTCAGGACGGCATTCAGCTTGGCATTGACCTGCTTGTCGCCCTTCATCACGAATTCCCCTCGTTGATGCCGCCCATGGCGGACTGCAGATAGTTCTCGAGGCCCATCAGCTTGATCAGCCCCAGCTGCTGCTCCAGCCAGTGGGCGTGGTCTTCCTCGGTGTCGGCCAGCATCTCGCGCAGGATGTGGCGGGTCTGGTAGTCCTGCTCCGCCTCGCACAGGGCGATGACTTCCTTGAGCGCGGCCACCACCTCGATTTCCACGGCCAGGTCATTGGCCAGCATGGAGGGCACGTCCTTGCCGATGCGCAGGGGATCGCGCTTGCCCACTTCCGGCACGCCTTCCAGGAACAGGATGCGCTCGATCAGCGCCTTGGCATGCTCCAGCTCGTCATGGCGCTCGTGCTCGATGCGCTCATAGAGCTTGCTCAGTCCCCAGTTCTGGTACATGTGCGCATGACAGAAATATTGATCCGCCGCCGACAGCTCGCCCACCAGCAGGGCATTCAGCCGCTCGATGACCTTGGAACTACCTTTCATGGGACTATCCTCCTTTGCCTTGGCCGAATTTTGCATGGACCGGCTTGGAACTCAACCCATCCACGCGTATAATTCCGAAGACACTAAATTGAAAGCCATTATCAGGTGCTGGACTATTTAGCTCCTTTTCCGCGACACTTGTGCTTTCCGTTCGTCACAAGGCGCGCATTCCCGGCGCCTCGTAGCGGGACTAGGCTTTGGACTCCGCTCATAGCCAAGGCCCGGCCGGCCATGACCCGACACAGCTGCATGCGCACCCTGACCCAGATGACCGAGGCCCTTGACCGCGGCGATTATGCGCTGGCGCATGAGTTGTCGGTTCAGTTGGTGCGCCAGGTGTCGGCCTGCGACCAGTGCGACGAAACCAAGGAGTGCTGGCGCTGGGGCCGCAAGGCCGCCGAGGCGGCGGTGCACCGGCCGGTGCCGCTGGAAAGCGTGCCCGCCCCGCCGCCCCGGGCCGTCAACGAGTGACCATGTCCGGACCCGACCGCGAAGCCGTCCTGGTCACCGAGGTCGCCGCCGGCGTGTTCTGGGTCGAGGTGCCAGGCGCCGACCTGCGTCTGTTGTGCGGCTGCCCCGCCGATGCGGTGAAACATCTGATGAAGCGGGGCCTGATCAAGCGCCGCTCGCTGCGCGGCACGACCTTCGAGACCGGCCCCAACGCCATCCTGCTGTCCGACCTGCCGATCCAGGGCGGCGAGTTCTGCAATCTGGGCGAATTCCCGGTGCTGCAGATGCTGTACCGCCAGGGCATGATCCTGCCCGGCCATCCCGGCAATGCGGGCCGGCGCCCCCTGATCGTGGGCGGGCGCGACCAGGTGGCGGCGCAACTGGCCTATATCCATCGCGGCAATTACGGCTTGGTGTCCGAGGCCGAGCTGATGGAAGCCGGCCTGACCGCCGACGAGGCGCGCGAGCGCATGCGCACCAAACGCCGCTTCGCCTTCGGCCGTATCCGCCAGCCCGAGGAACTGCTGGACACCGTGGTGGTCGAACGCACCCCGGTGGAGGTGGTGCCCGGCGTGACCATCCGCCGCCAGGCGGTGAACCTGTTCGAGATCGCCTATGCCGGCCAGACGGTCACGGTGGACCTGAACCTGGCGCCGGGGCAGCGGTATGACTGCCCCTACCCCTTGGGCAACCACAATCTGCGCCGCGAATATTTCGCCGTGGTCCATTCCGGTGACGGCGATGGCTGGGACACCAGCCGCCCGGCCATGTCCAGCGTGCTGATGCACCAGGGCAATATTTATCTGATCGATGCCGGGCCAAACCTGGACCATGTGTTGCGGTCGCTGGGCGTGGGCATCCACGAGGTGGAAGGGCTGTTCCACACCCACTGCCACGACGACCATTTCGCCGGTCTGACCACCCTGGCCCGCGCCGACCACCGGGTGAAATATTTCGCCACCCCCGACGTGCGCGCCTCGGTGGCATTGAAGTTGACCGCCCTGACCGGGCAGCATCCCTCGGCTTTCGAGACCTATTTCGATGTGCAGGACCTGTGCTGGGACCACTGGAACCGGGTGGACGGCATGGAGGTCAAGCCCAGCTATTCCCCCCATCCGGTGGAAACCAGCACCCTGACCTTCCGGGTGCAGTGGGGCGAGGGCTACCGCACCTATGCCCATCTGGCCGACATGGCGTCCTTCGAGGTGCTGGAGGCCATGACCACCGACGACCCGGCGGAACCCGGCATCTCGCCCCAGGCCGCCGAGCAGGTGCGGGCCGGCTATCTGGAGCCGGCGGACCTGAAGAAGCTGGATATCGGCGGCGGCATGATCCATGGCCGGGCCGAGGACTTCTCGACGGACCTGTCGGGCAAGATCATCCTGGCCCACACCGCCCTGCCCCTGACCCCGGCGCAGAAGCAGGTGGGGTCGGGCGCCCCCTTCGGCACCCTGGACGTATTGGTGCCGGCGCTGCAGGAATATCCGCTGCGCTTCGCCCACCACTATTTGGCCGCCTATTTCCCCATGGCCAGCGAGCATGACCTGCGCATGCTGCTGAACCATCCGGTGGAAACCTTCAATCCCGAGACCATCCTGCTGCGCCACGGCCGCGATGCCAGCAATGTGATCCTGATCGTCACCGGCATGGCCGAGGCTATCGGCGACGGCATCCAGACGGCAGTGCTGACCTCGGGCGCGCTGATCGGCGAACTGGCGGCCATCACCGGCCAGCCAGCCACCGAGACGGTGCGCGCCATCAGCTTCCTGCGCGGCCTGATCCTGCCGGCGGGCCTGTACCGCACCTTCATCGAGCGCAACCGGCTGGATGCGCAGCTCTTGGCCATGGCCGACATGCGCGCCTTCTTCAACCGCACCTGGCTGTTGTCCGAGAATCTGTCCGAGGTGATCGAGCACCGCATCGCCTCGGCCAGTCACGAGATCACCCTGAAGGCCGGCGAGGAACTGTCCCTGGCCGCCTGCGACCGCATCGTGCTGGTGCGTGAGGGCCGCATCGAGCGGCTGATGGACGGGGTGGTGCTGGACCATGCCGAAGCGGGCGAGTTCCTGGGCTCAAGCGAGGTGCTGTTCAACACCCCGCAGCTCTGCCGCTATGTGGCCGCCATCGACACCCGCGCCCTGGCCCTGCCCGGCGCCATCCTGAACGACATCCCCATCACCCGCTGGAAGCTGCTGGAAGACCACCAGCGCCGGCTGTCCCATATGTTCGCCCCCCGCGCCAAGGGCCCGGCCTTTCCCTGGCTGCCCAGCTATGCCTTGGGGGTCGAGGAAGCGGACAAACAGCATCAGCGCCTGTTCGAACTGGCCAGCGAGGCCAGCGCCGCCTGTGCCGATCGGGACATGCCCGGCTGCCTGGACGCCCTGGACCGGCTGGTGGCCTATTCCGTCCGGCATTTCGAGGACGAGGAACGCATGCTGGCCTATTGGCACTATCCGCCCCTGGCCGAGCATCACGAAATTCATGCCAAGCTGATCGCCGAAGTCCAAGCCGTGCGCGACCAGGCCCGTGCCTCCAACCACCTGGACGCCGAAGCCTTCCACAGCTTCTTCGAGCACTGGATCATCAACCACATCTTCAGCGAGGACAGCCGCTATGCCCGCTTCCTCGCCGACCAGATCGGCTATTCGATCTGACGGGACACGAAGGGGCGGCTTTGCCGCCCTCTTCGTGCCGTCCTGGCCAACAGCTACTTCTGCGCCTTGCCCTTGCGGCTAGCCTTGATCAGTTCCTGGTACCAGGTGAACGAGGCCTTGGGGGTGCGCTTCTGGGTCTGGTAGTCCACATGCACCAGACCGAAGCGGGGCCCATAGCCCTGGCCCCATTCGAAATTGTCCAGCAGCGACCAGACCATGTAGCCGCGCACATCGGCGCCGGCCTTTACCGCATCGGCCATGGCGGCCATGTAGCGGCGCAGATAGCTGATGCGATGCTCGTCGGGCACGGTGCCCTTGGCGTCCACCGTATCCGGGCCGGCGCAGCCGTTCTCGGTCACATAGATGGGCAGCTTGTAGGTCTGGCTAAGGCCGATCAACTCGTCGCGGAAGGATTCGGGCACCACCGGCCAGCCAATGCCGGTCCGCTCCATGTCCGCCGGCGCGTCGCCCCAGCCGAAGGGCCAGACCGGGTTGTTGGCATCGGCGCGGGCATAGATGGGGCTGTAATGGTTCAGGCCGAAGAAGTCCAGCGGGCGGCAGATGCGCGACAGATCGCCGGCCTGGATATAGGGCTCCATGTATTTCTGCAGGCGCGGCGGGTAATAGCCCAGCAGCTGCGGATCGGTGAAGGCCAGGTTCCAGTGCTCGTTCAGGAAGGCGGCGGCCTCCTCGTTCTCGGGCTTGCCGCCTTCGGGCAGGACGGCCTGGCGGTTATGCACCGCGCCGATCACCGCGTCCTTCACATGGGCGCGGATCACATCCACGCCGGCGCCATGGGCCAGGTTGGCGTGATGGATGGCGCGCAGATGCTGGTCGCGGTCGGCGATGCCGGGGGCGGACCAGTCGTTGAAATAGCCGAACAGGGTAAAGACGGCGAATTCGTTGAAGGTCACCCAATGCTTGACCCGGTCGCCGAAGCGCCGCGCGCACAGGGTGGCATAGTCGGCGAACCAGCCCGCGCTGTCGCGGTTGCTCCAGCCGCCCAGGTCCTGCAGTGCCTGGGGCAGGTCCCAGTGATAGAGGCACAGCCAGGGCTGCACGCCCACATCCAGGCACTGGTCGATCAGGCGGTCATAGAAATCCAGGCCGGCTTGGTTGGGGGTGCCGCGTCCGCGCGGCATCACCCGCGGCCAGGCCACCGAGAAACGATAGACATCCAGGCCCAGTTCGGCCATCAGGGCCACATCTTCCACATAGCGGTTATAGTGGTCGCAGGCCACGTCGCCGGCGTCCTTGTTGGCGATCTTGCCCAGGCGGCAGCGGGTATCCCAGATGCTGGGGGCGCGCCCATCCTGGTCGTGGGCGCCCTCGATCTGATAGGACGAGGTGCTGACACCCCACAGGAACGACTTGGGCAGGCCCATGGCCTTGGCATCGTCGGCGGCGGTCTTGGCCAGATCGGCCTTGCTCAGTTTCATGACAGCACCCGGGGGCTGGAAGGGACGTGCCTCCAGCTTGAATCCGCTCATGGCTTTGGTCAAGGGGCGCCCCGGGGCCGGGCGCGCAATGGCTGTGGATAATTTCGCAAACGGAACGGGCGGCGCCCCGCCGGACGCCGCCCGCATGCCTCAAAGGGGCCGCCACCCTTTACATGGGTTTCAGATTACCGGCAGCCGGCTTGTTCTTCTTGGGGTCCCGTTCCAGATCATAGGTCAGCTTCTGTCCCTCCCGCAGATCGTGCATTCCGGCCCGCTCCACCGCCGACACATGCACGAATACATCGGCCGTGCCGTCATCGGGCTGAATGAAGCCATATCCCTTGGTGCTGTTGAACCATTTGACCGTGCCCGTGGGCATGCCGTCCTCCGTTTCGTAAGTCCAGTGTTCAGGTTGGGGCGATGCGGCCGAATGCAAGGGAGCCCTCCCGGATGGCAGGGCGCCCGGCCCGGCTGGCTAAACCACCAGGGGATGGTCCTCGGCATACACCGTCTGGTTGGTCCGCACCGGCGGCACCTTGGCCCGACGGGTCGAGCCCACGCTCAGACGGCCTTCGGCGATCAGGGTTTCGGCCAGCGCCAGGTCGGCGGCCAGCACGTCGCCCGCATGGGTGAAGGCGCTTTCGACACAGCGGGCCTCGGGCGGGCTCAGCTGCACCAGATGGCTTTCACCCTCGCCGGTCACCAGCACCAGCCCGCCGGGGCGGTCCTGCAGTTGGTCGCCGGGCCGGGCCTCGATGGCGCGGAACACCCGGTCCCACAGCCGATGGCCGATGCCGTTGGCGCCATTCCGGGGAACGCGCCGGTCGTCCAGGAACACCGAGCTGGGGCGGCGTCCAATGACCAGATAGACCGTGACGGGGCTGACCACGTCCAGGCCGCGGCGGGCAGGGGGACTCCAGTTCATTCGCTGTGCTGGCCTTCTGTCGGGGGCGGCGCCGAAGCGCGCAGTTTCAAAGCAAATGGGGATTGCGCGGCCCGATCTCAACCACGGGCAGACGAAAGATGCATCACCGCTGGTTGACGGCCCAGCGTCCGGGGCCCAGAAACACCAGGGCGAGCGCGCCGAACAGATAGGCCGCTTGCAACTCGATGGCCCAGCCGCCCTGCTTGGTAAGCTGCCACAACTCATCGGCGTGGGCCAGCCCCAGGGCAAACAGCATGTTGACCACGATCAGCGCCGCCCCCACCCGGGCATAGAAGCCCAGGATCAGCAACACAGGCCCCAGCACCTCGCCCACATAGACCAGCGGCCCGATCAGCCCGGGCAGCCCGGCCCCAGTCAGCATGCCCTCGATGCCGGCAATGCCATTGACCACCTTGTGCCAGCCATGCAACAGCACCAGCCCGCCGATGGCCAAGCGCAGGATCAGTTTGCCGAGGGCGTTCTGCACGGTCTCGTCCATACCCCCCAGATGGCCCCCCCGCCCCGCCCGCTCAAGCTGCCCAGGCGGTGGACCGCCCCCGCGCGGAGGGAGAGGCCGGGCGGGCGGTCTATTACTGCCCCCCGGCAACACGGTCAGGGTGAACAGAACTACGAAACCGTGGAATTCACCTCAGATCCCGAGATGGGCCGGGTGTTGAAACATTTGAGGAGGCAGATGGGAGGGGGGGAGCGTGTCCCCAGCGACAAAAAGCCGCCCAGATGGGCGGCTTTTTTTGTCAATGTCGCGTATTGGCGTCCCCACGGGGATTCGAACCCCGGTTGCCGCCGTGAGAGGGCGGTGTC
>CAYOKN010000022.1:0-19661 GCA_964404545.1 uncultured Rhodospirillaceae bacterium
GGGGTGGCAACAGCACCATCACGCCGGCGATTATCACGCACACGGCCAATGATCCAGCGGCCGGCACGGTGCTGCATACCGCGTCCGGTTTTACGGATGCGGCCGGGGCGATCATCGACCTGACAGGTCTGGCCCTGGCCCTGCAGCGGTATGTCTGGCTGCGCCTGGAGACTACGGGCGGCTATGGCGCCTCCGTCGCCGAGGTGCAATTCACGGTGGCGCCGTCCGCCCTGACGCTGACCCGTCCCTCTGCGCTCAATGCCCTGGCGGTGCCCGGCGAGGCGTGGGTGGTGGTGCTGATTGATCCGATCTCCGCCGTGACCTACGGCACTGATTACACGCTCGAAGTCACGAGCAACAACGGCGGCGCTTGGGATGCGGTGGCGCTGACCAATCTCGGCAGTTACGACGGCGCCTATGACATCCTGGCCGGCAAGGTGGCCCTTACCGGCGGCGGGCAGGCGATCAATTACCGCCAGGTGGTGGCCGCAGGGAACGCCGCCCGCGCCGCCGGCATTGCCATGATGTGGGGCTGACCATGACCGAGACCGTGAGCATTTGGCAGATCATCGTGGTCATCCTGATCCCGACCAATGTCGGCATGTTCTGGTTGCTCTGGGGGCGTGACGCCGAGCAGTGGCGGGTCATTGACGCGCTGCGCCGTGACCTCACCGACCACGAGAAGGCCTGCCTGACCAAGTTTGCGACCACCGAGGGCTTGACGGATCTGAAGAAGGACCTCGACGGCCGGCTGACGCGCATCGAGGACAAGCTGGATCAGGCGCTGTTCAAGGCGTCCTAGAAAGGGGGTAATCATGCTGGATTTCGACAAGCTGCGCGCCGACCTGGTCCGCGACGAGGGGGTGCGTCTGAAGCCGTACCGCTGCACGGCTGGCAAGCTGACCATCGGCGTGGGCCGCAACCTGGATGATGTGGGGATCACCGAGGCCGAGGCCCAGCACCTGCTGGGGGGTGACATGGCGCAGGTGGTCACCGGCCTCGACCGCGCCCTGCCCTGGTGGCGGGGGCTGTCCGAGGGGCGCCAGCGGGCCCTGGCCAACATGGCGTTCAATGTGGGCCAGGCCCGGCTCCTCGGGTTCCGGCAGATGCTGGCGGCCCTGCAGGCCGGCGACTATGCCGAGGCCGCGCGCCAGGCTCTGGACAGCAAATGGGCCGCCCAGGTCGGCCAGCGCGCCCAGCGCATCGCCAAACTGCTCGAGGAGGGCTGACCATGAGCCTGGGAAACATTATCGAGGCAGGCCTTAAGCGTGTCCTCAACACGGTCACCGGAGGCCTGGCAGGCGAGGTCTGGGACTTGGTGGAGAAAGCTCTGCCTGACGACATGCCGGCCGAGAAGCGGGCCGAATTGCGCCTCGGCCTGGAGAACATCCAGACGCAGCGCATCCTGGCCGGCCACCAGGCCGCCAGCGACGCCGAGAAAAACCTCACCGAGCGGATCACAGCCCTTGAGGGCACCGCCCGCGACCTGTTGGCCCTTCCGGTGGTGGGCCGCCTCATCCTGTTCCTGCGTGGCGCCCAGCGGCCGGCCTGGGGCTTCGGCGTCATGGCCATGGACTGGCAGATATTCGCCGGCGTCTGGAAGCTCCCCGAGGACGGCCCGCTGGCGGTGTCCGTCCTCGTCATCAACATCCTGGTTCTGGGTTTCTTGTTCGGCGAGCGAGCGGTGCAGAACATCCTGCCCCTGGCCCTCCAGCTCTTGGGAAAAACGCCCCAGCAAAGCGTCAGACTTTCGCCGGAATAAACGAAAACTCTGACGAAAGACTACGCTTTATCCTATTGAAATACCACAATAGTGCCTCGACTTTTAATCGAATGGCCGTGGGTTCGAGTCCCACCCGGATCACCATACAAAAACCCGCAGAAAGCCTTGGCTTCTGCGGGTTTTTTTGTTGTTGGTGGGTCGGTGAAATGAGGTAGAGACATCCAACTCCACCTCTCGTTTGCTCGCAAAATCCCCTATGGTGTCCGCCATGCAGTTGATCGACGCCCTGGCCATCTATCATCCGGCATCGCCCTATGCCGGGTTCGACCCATCCCCCTACCCGGATGACCGGCAGGGATGGGCATCGCACAATCTTCTGTTCCGGGCGGTGTTCGAGGCCGAGCGGCCTGCGGCGGTCATCGAGGTGGGCAGTTGGAAGGGGGCCTCGGCCATTCACATGGCCGATCTGATGCAGGAACTGGGCATCCCCGGTCTGGTCGTCTGCGTGGATACCTGGCTGGGTGGGATCGATCATCTGGTGAACAGCGGCTGGCGGGCGCAATTGAGCCTGGAGCATGGCTATCCCACCCTTTACCGCCAATTTCTGGCCAACGTGATCCGGTCCGGCCATCAGGAACGCATCCTGCCCTTGCCCCAGACATCGGGCAATGCGGCGCGGTTCCTGGCCGAAGCCCAGGTCAGCGCGGACCTGGTCTATATCGACGCATCCCACGAGGAAGAGGATGTGTTGGCCGATATCCTGGCTTATTGGCCGCTGTTGCGTCCGGGCGGAACCATGATCGGCGATGATTTGATCCTGGCCTATCCCGGCGTGGGCCGCGCCCTGGTGCGGGCCGCCGAGCAGTTCGGCGTGCGGGCTCAGGGCTTTCAGGAAAAATGGATCCTGCGCAAGCCCGCCTGACCAGGCGGCCTATTCGGCGGCCAGGACAAGGTCCGGCATAGACAATTGCGGCAGTTCCAGGCGCATGGGGATGAAGTGGATGCGGTCGCAGTTCTGGCACCAGGCCAGGGTCTCGTCCACCGAGGGGACCAGCAGATGCCGGGTGCTGCGGCGGCAATGGGGGCAGGTGCAGGTGACGGTGTGAGGCGTTGAATTCTGCATGGCGGTGTTATCGCCAATCATGTCGAATTTGCCCATATGCCCGAGCGCCAGGACCGGCCTGGACATTGGTCAGGTGGCCGGTCCTGCGCCGTTTAGCGAAGCCAGGGCATCCACAGCTTGCGCATCATCTCGGCGCTGCCATTCATCCAGTCGATCCATAGGCGCTGGGCCTGGAGCATGGACTGCATGGGGTTGCCCTGCAGAGCCGCCATGGGGGTATCGGGAAGGGATTTGGGCAGGGGCGGCGGGGTGGCCGCCTTTTCCGGGGTCTCGGGTTTGCGGATTGCCGGGCCTTTCGGCGGCTCGGCCTTCTGGGCGGGCGGCTTTTCGGCGGATGGCTTTTCCCCCTTGGCCGGTTCGGCGGCGGCCTGCCGTTCCGGCTCGGGGCTGGGACGCGATCCGCCCCGCCGCTGGGCCTTCGAGGGCAGGGCGGTGAACAGTTCGGTCATGCTCTGATATTGCCGCTCGGGCAATTGCTCCAGCAGGTTCAGCGAACGGCTGCCGATGTCGTTGCGCCGGGCGAAGTCCACAATCCTCCTGCGGTCGCAAGGAAAGTCGATGCCCTCGAGGGCCTGTACCAGTGATCGTGCCATGGGTCACCTCCTGCCCTGACAACAGGGCAGAGGCCCGCAAGTTCGCTGCATTGCGGGATCAGGCAGCGCCGAATCCGGTCTCCTGCAGCAGCTTGTAGAAGTCCCGCAACTGCCGTTCCCCCTGTGAGCGGTCGGTGATGCCCTCCATGAACTTTTCCTCGAAGCGGGGCTGCTTGAGGTGGCCAATCACCGCCTTGCGGGCCAATTGCAGGCTCTGGCCCTCGATCAGGCAGCCCGAGGCGCAGAATTTCACCAGCCGCACCGCTCGCAGCATCAGCGGGTCCTCGGCCCGGTCGATCTTCTCGATCACCCCTTCGTCGGTGAGATATTTGGCCAGCAAGGCGTCGAAACGGTCGGCCAGCTGGGTTTTCAGCGGGTCGGGCAGAGCCGAGGCCTTGAGCAGACCGTGCGTCCGGGCCACCGCATACATGCGGTCCCGGGGCGGCAGGCTGGGCGAGACCAGGGCGTCGAGGCTGCCGGCGCCCTTGAGCAGCAGGCCCAGTCGGTCCAGGATCTCGTTCTCGCAGTCGGGGGCGATGTCAGAGTCCCGCAAGGCCAGCAGGAACTGGACCCAGCGATAACCCTCGGGCACCAGCCCCAGGATGGCGCGCACCGAATCGGCCAGGGCGGACGGGCCGCCCAATTTGGCAATGTTGGCATAGCGTTGGGTCAGGGCCTCGGCCATGGCCGCCCCGCCCAGCAGGCCGTCGGGTGAGCAGAGCTTGCCCAGCACCTGCACCAGCCCATCCATCTCTTGGCTGGGCTCGTTGCGGCACAGGGGCTGGCTGCCCTTCAATTCGCGCTCGATGCGGCCCACCAGCGTGTCGCGGGCTTCCGGCAGATAGCCGGCGGCGAACAGGCGGTTCAGGGCCTGTGCCTGTTCCGGCTGGGTGCGGTTTCCGGGCGCCAGCCGACCGCTCACAAGGTCCACCAGGCTGCCCAGCGCCTTGGCCAGGTTGGGCTGCACGCCCAGCAGATCCTGGATCACCGTGGCCGAGGTCAGGCAGTCGGCGGCAAAGGCGTCCAGCAGCCGTTCATGCCGCCGGGCATCCTCCTCCTCGAGCCAGGCGCAAATCCTCTCCAGCTTGCCCAGCGGGGTGCGGACCCAGGATAGGTGCCGGGCGATGGCGCAGGCCAGGCCATAGTCACGGTCGGGCAGCTTGGCCGACAGCTTGCGCAGATCGGCAAAGGGCAGGGGCTTGGACGGAACCTCGCCCATGACCTGAGCCGCCTTGCGAGCATCGGCAGCCACCTGGTCATGCAGCTTGTAGAGGGCGTCGCGTCGCGCCCGGCTGTCCATGTCGGTGTCGCGCACCTGCAGGCCCGCCACCCGGTCCATGGCCGAAGCCAGCAGATTGTCCTTGTCGCCCAGGCGGCGCAGTTCATTGTAGTTGTAAAGAAGCTCCAGCGGCGTCAGCCCGGCCTCGTCCAGATATTTGCGGAACAGGCGGGCCATGCAGAGCCGGGCCGGCAACTTGAACAGGTCGGCGGGTTCGATGCAGAACGGGGCCTCGGCCACCGTGCCCAGGGACAGGTCCTTCTTGGCGGCGGAGCCCTGCTTTTCCAGGATCACCCGTTCGCCGAAGGTGCCGTCGGCGCGGCTCCAATCCTTGACCACCCGGACCGCCTCGGCATTGCTCCGGCTGATCAGGTTCTCGGCAAAGGCCCGGGCGGCGGCTTCCTCGGCCTCGACGCTTTCGATGATCCAGTGCTTGTCCTTCAGGACATGGATTTCAAAGCTGGCGCGTTTGTTCATGCCTTGGGCGCCTTCAAGGATGCGGCGCGGCGGCGGGCCTCGGCCACGCCGTCAGGCCCCAGGCTCTCGGCCAGGGCGTCCAGGCCCTGGGCAGCCTGGTCCTTCAGGGCCGGCTCGGCGGCGGCCAGCGAGAACCAGACATAGGCCTCCGCATCGCTTTGGCTGACGCCTTCGCCGTTGAAATATTTGACCGCCAGATTGAACTGGGCATGGGGATGGCCGCGCCGGGCGGCTTCCTCGTACCAGCGGCAGGCCTCTACGTCCGAGCGTTCGACCCCCTGGCCGCTGTCATACATCAGGGCCAGGTTGAACTGGGCGTTGGCGTCATATTGCGCGGCTGCCTGGCGGTACCAGTGCAGGGCCTGGGCGTCGTCATGGGGCACGCCCTCGCCCTTGTCATAAAGCGCGCCCAGGGCGAACTGAGCGGCGGCATTGCCTTGTTCGGCGGCCTTGCGGTACCAGGCAGCCGCTTCCACCGGGTCGGTGGCCAGACCGCGTCCGCGCGACAGGCAGGCGGCCAGCATGCATTGGGCCGAGGCATGGCCGGCCTCGGCAGCGGCGCGGAACCATCGCGCCGCTTCGGCATCGTCGCGGGGAACGCCACGACCGGCGGACAGCATCAGCCCCAGATTGAGCTGCGCCCCGGTCAGGCCCTGGGCGGCGGCCCGGCGGAACCAGACCACCGCTTCGGCCTCGTTCTGGGGCACGCCCGAACCCCGGCGCAGCAGATTGCCCAAATTAAGCTGGGCTGCGCCATCACCCTGTTCGGCGGCCAGTCGATACCAGCGCGCGGCCTCGGCGGCGTCGCGGGCCACCCCTTCACCCAATTCATAGGCCACTCCGGCGGCGAACTGGCCATTCACCTCGCCTTGTTCGGCGGCTTCCAGGAACCAGCGGAAGGCCTCGGCGGCATCGGCGTCGGTGCCTCGGCCATGGCGGTACATGTTGCCCAGGTTGAACTGGGCGGCGGCATCCCCTCGCTCGGCAGCCGCCCGATACCATTTCAGGGCCTGGGCTTCGTCCTGGGGGATGCCTTCGCCCTTGTCCAGCAAGACCGCAAGGGAATAGAGGCCATTCACGTCGCCCTGCTTGGCGGCGGCCAGATACCAGCGGGCGGCTTCTGCGCCGTCGCGGGGCAGGCCTTCACCCAGGCGCAGCATGTTGCCCAAGGTCACCTGGGCCAGCGGATCGCCGGCCTCGGCGGCGGCGCGGACCGATTGCGGATCGGCCAGGGATGGCGCGGCGTCCAGCGCGTCGGCTTCGGCATCGGTGTTGAGTTCGGGCGCGGGCGGTACCAGGGTGGGGGCGGGCGGGGTCACGTTCACGCCTTCGGCCTTTAGCTTGTCCAGGGCGGCGATCGCTTCGCCATGGCCCTGGGCAGCCGCCTGGCAGAGCCAGCGCACCGCCTCGGCCAAATCGCGCGGTACCCCATAGCCCAGCCGGTACATGTTGCCCAGGTTGAACTGGGCCGTGACGTCCCCAGCCTCGGCCGCGCGCAGATTGCGCTCCAGCATGTCGACGGCCATGGTCCTGCCCCCCGGTGGATGATGTTCCGCTGCCGGAAACAATACAGCAGGTGCGGTGGAATGTAACCGGGATGCTATGCCTGCGCCGACAACAGTGTATGATGCCAGCAATAGGGGGGAAGAAAGGCAGAATGCCGTCCAAGATGGTGCATGACCGGCTGGTGTTCTTTCCGGGCGACATCGTCTTCGCAGAAGGCGATGCCGGCAGCTGGGCCTATCTGATCCAATCGGGCGAGGTCGAGATCCTGAAACAGCGATCAGACGGCAGTGAGCATCGCCTGGCCGTGCTGGGTCCGGGGCGCGTCTTCGGCGAAATGGCGCTGATCGATGAAAAGCCGCGCATGGCCACTGCCCGGGCGTTGACCCAGGCCACCCTGGTGCTGATCGACATCTATACTTTCAACAAGAAAATGAAGCACAGCGACCCCTTCGTGCGGGCGCTGTTGACCAATTTCAGCCATAACCTGCGCACCATGGGCGAACGCGCCACCGGCGCCGAGGAGCCGGCCGGGGCCGCCGGACCTGTTGTCGAACTGCCGGAAGTCAAGGCCGAGGAAGAGTAGGCGGGGCTTGGCGGATGCATGGCTGGGTGCCGTCTGTTGCGCTTCTCTGGGGCGCATGATTGGCGCACAGTAAATTCATCCCGGTCCGTGCTTGAGCAGGATGGACTAACAGAAGCGGAACCGGGCCAGAAGCACCATCGGGACCATCCCCCAATCAGGCCGTGCTGGGAGGCCGGCTCTTCCCGATGATCGTGTGAGGTGCGAGCCCCGCCGCCCGTTCCGGACGACGGGGCTTCGCGTGTCCGGGCTTCCAATTTCCCATCCATTCGGGCTACCATGGCTGATCCACAACGTGCGGTTTCGGCCATGGCGACCATTGGCGGCATCGTCCCCTCGGGGGGCGGGGTGGGTGTCATTCTTTCCGTTCTGCCGGCCCAGCGCGGCGCCGAGCAGGTGGTGGTGCGCCAGGTCTCGGGCCAGGCGCCGCCCAACGCGCGCGACGTTCCCGGCGCTGCGCCGCAATCCCCGGAACAGGCTTTTTCCCGCACCGACCTCAGCCCGGCCGAGCGTCGCCGGCTGGAGGAGCTGCAGCGCACGGACTCGGCAGTCCGTAACGAGGAACAGACCCACGCAGCCGTGGCCGGCCGCTATGGCGGCCCGCCGCAATACGAAACCCAGACCGGGCCTGACGGCCGGCAATACCGGGTGGCCGGGCGGGTCAATGTGGCCTCGGACGGTACCGCAGAGGCCAATGACCGACTGCAGGCGGCGGCCACGGCGGTGCGCTCGCCGTCCTCGGCGGACTATGGGGTGGCGGCCCAATCGGCTGATCCCGTCGCCGCCTATCGCGCCGCCGACGAACGGGTGCGACCCGGGCTGCTGGTGGATGCCCAGGCCTGATGAGGATGACCTCTGGCCGCCGCGCCAGCCTAGCCCACTGCCCCGATCACATGCGACACCGCCGAGCCCACCCGACGCACCAGGCCGTAGATGCGGGACAACGGGTCGAAAATGGTCTCGTGCTCGATCACATAAGACTGCGCTCGGTCGGACTGGTAGCTGGCGGGCTCGCCGAAATCCTCCGAGGCGGGCAGGGACTCTGTGCGGGGGAAGATTTTGCGCAGCCGCGCCACCGCTTCATCCACTTCCAGATGGATGATGCCTGACAGCATGTCGTCGGGGGTGGTGTCCAGCTGCCAGGAGAATTCCGGCACCCGCATGGCCAGCAGATAGATCTCCTCGATCAGGGCGATGCGCAGCGCATGCAGCAGCTTCAAGGTCTCGCGCGAGTCGGGGCCCAGGGTGACGGCGCAGCCGTCGGGCTCCACCCGGCAGAAGGCCAGATGGCGGGACAGGTCGGCGAAGTCTTTCTGCAGCCGGCGCTGGATGCGCACCAGGGAATGGTGCCGGTCCATGCGTTCCAGGAAATCGGACACATGGCGGAGCCGATCGGCCTGGTCATGGTCCGCCTCGCGGCTGGCCTCCATCAGCCAGCGGCCTGGGTCCAAGATATCAACATAGGCCCGCAACACATTGAGATCGCTGAACTGCATGGCATATTCCGCCATGGACACCAGCGAGCGAAAACGGGCCGAGGACTGATAAAGGCGCTGGAAGCCTTCGGGGTCCTTTGTGATGGCATGGCCCAGCCCGCCCAGGGTATTGGCCAACATGCCCATCTGCTGATAGATGGCGTTCTGGGGGATGGCGCGCAGCTGCGAAGGATGGGTCAGGTCTACCCGCTTGCCGCCCTCGGACTGGCGGCGCACGGCGCGCGAGCCCGACGGCCACAAGAGGTTGGTGCCGAACACGTCCAGCAGCGCGGCGGTGTTGGGATCGTCCATGATCCGCTCGTTGAACAGGCGGATGGTGGTGAAGAATTCCGCCGCCTGGCCAGGATCGTCATAGAGCGAGTCCTGCGGGGCACTGCTGGCCGGATCGGTGGCATAGTCCAGGATTCTGGTCACCACCGCCAGGGCGGTGGGGGCGGTCATGAAGGGCAGATAGCCGTCGCCACCCTGGAAGCTGATCTCTTCCTTGAGGCGCAGGCCGGCCTTGGCAAAGGCGCCGCGGCTGGACGGCGTGGCCACATAGCGCAGCCGCTCCAGGAAGCTGGCGGGATGGGCGCCCCGGCCGATGCTCTCGCCGTGGGTGTTGAACACCACCACCTCGATGCCCGACAGCCCCGCCTTGGACAGCACCCCGGCGATGCGGTGGCGCAGGATCTCGATATTCCAGCCGGCGGCGGTCTGGCCCAGGAAGCGGCCCGAGTCGGAAAAGCCCATCTGCACGCAGATGCGGCCCCGGCGCTGCACATAGGCCCGCCAATGGGGATTGGCCAGGGCGTCCTCGATCATCTGCGCGCCCTTGTGCAGGGCGTCCCCGGTCTCGAACAGGGGCGAGATGTCGATGCTGTCCTCGATGCCGAACATGCGCGCGAAATAGAGCGCGGACAGCAGGGTGGCAGCCGCCTCGCATTCGGCGATCAGGAAGCGCACCGGCGTGGACGCATCCACATATTTCAGCATCTGTGCCACCACCATGATCAGGCGCTTGGCCGATGCCTTTTCCGACAGGATGGAACCGAAATTGATGGTCTGCGGCTGCACGCTGTCCAGCAGCCCGTCCATGGCCGACAGATAGGACCGCTTGTGGCCCGGATCGTCGGGCGGGCTCTCAATGCCCACGGACTTGCGGATGGCGTTGTGCAACTGGATGGAATTCAGCCGCACATGGGTATGGGCCATGCCCAGGCCGTGATTGGCCACCTCGGCCCGGAGCACCGCCAGATGCCCGGTCACCGGGCCTTCGCCGGCCAGCTGCATGGCCCGGCCGATCAATTCCACCAGGGGCTCGGTGCTGACCAGCCGGCGCGGCCGGCCCTCGGCCATGCGCTTGGCCAGCAGGCGGATGCGCTCGCGGTCCTCGGCCTCGCGGTAATCGGCGGAACTGAACACCTCGATCTCGTCCAGGGCTTCGCGCTGGGCGATGTTCAACCGGGCCTCCAGCAGTTCCAGGGTGGCGCGCAATTCACCCGAGGCATTGCCGCAATCGCCCAGGGCCTCGGCCACCCGCTCGCCATAAAAGCCCAGTTGCAGCGCCTGCACCTTCAGCCGCGTGGTCAGGGTGTCGGTCCAGCGGATGTCCGAGCGGCCATCCAGGTCATAGCCGACCCAGGTGGCCAGGGTGATCAGGCGCGGGGTCAGATCGGTCCAGCGGTCGGGCCAATGGGCGCGCGCCACCGCGAACACGGTGCGATAGACCGTGCGCACCGCCTTCTGGGCATGGGCCAGGGCAGTCAGGCTCAGCGCATGCTCGCGCATCAGGTCCAGCGGCTGGTCCGGTCGGTGCTCGGCCTCCAGCGCCTGGCGCAGCCGGGACTCCACGGCGCTGTCGTCCAGGGCGCTGCCGCCCTGGTCGGTGCCTGCCACCAGTTCCGCCAGCACGGTCAGCAACTCGCCTGTCACCCCGAAGGTGGGGTGGGCGGTCATCACGATGCCGAACAGCTCGCTTTCCACCAGCCGCTGGAATCCCTCGAACCCGGTGCGTGCGGCCACGCCGTCCAACATGGTGCGCAGCCGCTCGAGATTGCGGTCCTGATCCACGTCCAACAGATATGTGGCGCTGCGCACTGCGCGGGCGGCAAAGGCCTTGGCGGTCAGGGCCTGCACCAGGTCGCGCAGGTCTCCTTCGGACACCGCGCCGTCTTGGCGCATGCGCCGGATTTCCAGGGCCAGAAGGGCAATGGGGTTGGTGTAGGGATCGCGCTCGGCCCGTTCCTCGAACTCGGCCAGCAGGCCCGACAGGGTCTGGCGCAAGGACGCGGCCTTGGGCGTGGCGGCCTCGACCAGGCGGGCCAGCCGCTCGGTCAGGTCGGGCAGGGGCGGGGCACAGACCGCCTGGGCAGGAGGCGGGGAAGCGGATGCGGCCATGGGCTTGTCCTTGCGCGGGCGTTCCATCCTTTCAGATTAGTGCACCGCAGCAAAAGGACAAGCAGCCGTCTGGCCTATGGACGCGAAACCTTGTCCAGCAGGCGGGCCAGGAAGGTTTCGCACTGGGTGACCTGGTCCAGGGCGATGAATTCGTTAGGCTTGTGGGCCTGTTCGATGCTGCCGGGGCCGCAGACGATGGTGGGGATGCCCGCGTCCTGGAACAGTCCGGCCTCGGTGCCGAAGCTGACTTTGCCCGTGTCGTTGCCGCCCGACAGCGCCGCCACCAAAGACGTGGCCTCGTCCTCGGGCCGCATGTCCAGGCCAGGGGTGTAGTTCACCTCTTCCCAGAAGAACCCCACGCCGGGATCGATGGCTTGCATCTCGGGCAGCAGTTCCTGCTCGGCATAGGACTTGATCTCGTGCAAATAGGTCTGCGGGTCCTGGTCGGGCAGGTTGCGGATCTCGAATTCGAACCAGCAGTCGCGCGGCACGATGTTCAGGGCGGTGCCGCCATGGATGGTGCCGGTATGCAAGGTGGTGTAGGGCGGCTCGAAGGCGGGGTCGAAGGGGCCCTGGTCCCGCAGCCGGCGCATCATCACCTTCATGTGGGCGATCAGTTCGGCGGCGGCTTCGACCGCGTTCACGCCCTCGTGGGCCAGAGCGGAATGGCATTCCAGCCCGCGCACATGGCAGCGCATGCTCTTCTTGCCCTTGTGGGCGATGATCACCTTCATCTCGGTGGGCTCGCCCACGATGCACAGCCGGGGCCGCACCGGCATCTTCTTCAATTCGTCGATCAGGCGGCGCACGCCCAGGCAGCCGACTTCCTCGTCATAGGAAAAGGCGAAATGAATGGGCTGGGCCAGGTCCGCCTTGGCGAAGTCGGGGGCAAAGGCCAGGCAGGCGGCCACGAAGCTCTTCATGTCCGAGGTGCCCCGGCCATAGAGCCGTCCGTCCTGCTCGCACACCACCCAGGGATTGGTGGTCCAGGGCTGGCCCTCCACCGGCACAACGTCCGTATGGCCCGACAGCACCACGCCCGGTCGATCGGCGGGGCCGATGGTGGCGAACAGGTTGGCCTTGCGCCGGTCGTCGTCATAGGTGAGGTGAACCGGCACCCCCAGGGCCTTCAGCTGCTCGGCGATGAAGGCGATGCAGTCCAGGTTGGACTTGTGGCTGGTGGTGTCGAAGGCCACCAGGCGTTCGATCAGCGAGCGGGACTTCAGGGCAATGGAGGAGGTCACGGAACTACTCGGGAGCAAAAGGGAGCCCGATCATAGGGCGGGCGCGGCCTGGACGCCAGTCCTGCGCATCAGGGCCTGGGCCACCACGGCGGCGGTCTGGGACGACACCCCGTAATCGGGCAACTGGGCCGGAAGGACCCAGGCCACGGCCTCCACGTCGCTGGCCGCCACGGCCTCGCCGGCGCGCCATTCGGCCACCATGTCGATGACCGTGTAGTGGAAGCGGTGCCGGCCATCGCCATCCAGGTCCATCAGGTCCAGCACGGCCGCCACCCCCAGGACCTCCACCTCCAACCCGGTTTCCTCGCGCACCTCACGCAGGCAGGCTTCGGTGACCGTCTCGCCCAGTTCCTGGGCGCCGCCGGGCAGGGTCCAGCTGCCGGCGGCGGGTGGCTTGGCCCGGCGCACCAGCAGCAACTGGTCGCCACGCCAGATCACGGCGCCGACGCCGACGCGGGGATGGTTGGGATAGTCTCGGCTCATGCCGCCATCCTAGCATGCCCGGCGGGGTGCCAAAGCCCGATCCTCGATACGCACCCGCCAGGACAGCAGCAGCGCGTTCAGGCCGCTGAACAGCAGCGCCAGTTCCCAGGCGCCGAAGACCAGGGGCAACAGGGCGATCTCGGCCGCCACCACCCAGTAGTTGGGATGGTGCAGCCACCGATAGGGGCCCCGCCGCACCAGCGGCGCCCCGGGCAGGGTGATCACCCGGGTGGTCCAGAACCGCCCCAGCGAGGCGATCACCCAGATCCTGAGCACCATCACCCCGGCAAACAGCCCAAGCAGCATCAGCGACGGCTGGGTATGCGGCGGGATCAGCAGCGCCATGGCGGCCAGCCAGGCCGTGTGCAGCAGCACGAACAGCGGATAATGGCCGGCGCCGGCCTCGGTGCCGCCCTGCTCCAGCAGGGCGCGGGTGTTGCGCCGGGCCAGCGCCAACTCGGCCAGCCGCTGCACGGCCACCAGCCCCAGGACGGCCCATAGGAGGGGCATGTTCATCCCTCCAGCACCACGAACCCTGCGGAAAAACCGGGCCCCATGGCGGTGAGCAGGGATCGGCCATCGAAGGTGCGGGCCCGTTCCAGCACGAACAGCACCGTGGCCGCCGACATATTGCCATAGCCCCTGAGCACATCCCGCTCGGCCTCCAGCACGCCGGGCAGCAGGTCCAACGCCTGTTCCAGGGCCGCCACCACCTTGGCGCCGCCAGGATGGCAGATGAAGCGGTTGATATCGCCCCGCACCAGCGCATGCTTGGCCAGGAAGCCGTCCAGGGCCGGGCGCAGGTCGCGCCGCACGATGGAGGGAATATCGCGCGAGAACACCACGCCCAGGCCATCGTCCTCGACCCGCCAGCCCATGACATCCAGGGAATTGGCCCAGATATGCTCGCCCCAGGCAGTCACCGCCGGGCCTTCGCCGTCCATGGACAGCAGTGCCGCCGCCGCGCCGTCGCCGAACAGGGCGGTGGCGACGATGTTGCTCTTGGACATGTCGTCCGAGCGGAAGGTCAGGGCGCACAGCTCGACCACCACCAGCAGAACCTTGGAGCCGGGCTGCCCCCGCGCCAGATGGGCCGCGCGGGCCAGCCCCAGGGCGCCGCCGGCGCAGCCAAGTCCGAACAGGGGCACCCGGATCACATCGGGCCGCAGGGACATGCGGCCCACCAGACGGGCATCCAGGCTGGGGGTGGCGATGCCGGTGGAGGAGACGCAGACCACCGCATCCACATCCAGCGCCGACATGCCGGCGGCGTCCAGGCATTTGCGGGCGGCCTCCTCGCCCAGGGCGGTGGCATGGTCCAGATACAGCTGGTTGCGTTCCTTCCAGCCCACCGGGCGGCCATACCAATCCAACGGCATGCAGGAATAGCGGGTCTCGATGCCCGAATTGCCGAAGATGGGCAGCATTCGCGCGAAATCGGCGCCCAGGGGCGCGAACAGCCGGCTGGCCTGCTCCATGACCAAGGGGCTTTGCAACTCATAGGCCGGAACGGCGGTGGCGACCGCCAGGAGATGGGGGTCCGTTGACATGCTCATCCTTGCCGCGACACACTCGGCGCTTATCTGGGATGCGGGGGAAGGCCAGGCGAGGCCTGACCAGCGTTTCAGGCGTAGCAGCAGGAAAAGCAAAAGATGACCAACGCGCCGCCCGACGACTCCATTCCCTCTCCGGATGAGACCCAAGAGTCCCCGGCGGTCGGGGACCCCCCGGTCAAATTGACCATGGGGCAAAGGCTTAGGGCCTATTTCTTTGCGGGGATTCTGATCACCGCGCCCATTTCCATCACGTTCTACCTGGCCTGGATGTTCATCGACCTGGTGGATCGTCAGGTCACGCCGCTGATTCCCGCCGCCTACAATCCCCAGCAGTGGGGCGTGCCGGGCATCGGCCTGGTGCTGGTGGGGGTGTCCCTGACCGCAATCGGCGCTTTGACCGCCGGCTTCGTGGGCCGGCTGTGGCTCCGCTTCTCCGAGGCATTGCTCAGCCGTATGCCGGTGATCCGCAGCATCTATGGCACGGTGAAGCAGATCTTCGAGACGGTGTTGGCCCAGAAGTCCAACGCGTTCCGCGAGGTAGTTCTGATCGAATATCCGCGCCGGGGCATTTGGACCCTGGCTTTCATCACCGGCGACTGCACCGGCGAGGTCCAGCGGGCCACCGAGGACGAGCTGGTGAACATCTTCGTGCCCACCACCCCGAACCCCACCTCGGGCTTCCTGCTGTTCATCCCGCGCAAGGATGTGCGTGTGCTGGACATGGCGGTGGAGGACGGCATCAAGATGGTGGTCTCGGGCGGCATCATCATTCCGCCGGACAAGGGCGGGGCCGAGCCCGAGCTGCCCCTGAAAATCCAGCAGAAGACCGCCTAGCCGGATCGGATGGTCTTTACCTGCGCATCCCGCTCGAACAGATAGAGCAGGGTGCGCAGGGCCGGCCCGCGCGGCCCTTGCAGTTCCGGGTCCATCTCCAGGATCAGCTTGGCCTCGTCGCGGGCGATGGCCAGCAATTCCCCATGCACCGCCAGGTCCGCCAGGCGGAATTCCGGCAGGCCGCTCTGCCGGGTGCCCAAGAGCTCGCCGGCGCCGCGCAGACGCAGGTCCTCCTCGGCAATGCGGAAGCCGTCCTCGGTCTCGCGCATGATGGTCAGGCGGGACTTGGCCGTTTCGGACAGGGGATGGCCATAAAGCAGCAGGCAGGTGGATGGCTTGTCGCCCCGGCCGATGCGCCCGCGCAGCTGATGCAATTGGGCTAGGCCGAATCGTTCGGCATGCTCGATTACCATGACCGTGGCGGCGGGCACGTTTACCCCCACCTCGATCACGGTGGTCGAAACCAGCAGGTCCACCGGACCGCACTCGAATGCCTCCATGGCGGCATCCTTGGCTGCGGCTTTCATCTTGCCATGGACCAGCCCGGCCTTTGGGCCGAAGATCTGCGCCAGGTCCGCATGGCGCGCCTCGGCAGCGGCCAGGTCCGAGGTTTCCGAGTCCTCCACCAGCGGACAGACCCAATAGACCTTGTTGCCGGCCTGCATGGCCCGGTCCACGGCCCCCACCACTTCGTCCAGCCGATTCAAGGGGATCGCCTTGGTGGCCACGGGCTTGCGGCCCGGCGGCTTCTCGTCCAGGCGCGAGCCGTCCATGTCGCCATAGGCGGTCAGCATCAAAGTGCGCGGGATCGGGGTGGCGGTCATCACCAGCATGTCCACGGCGCGGCCCTTTGCGGCCAGTTCCAGGCGCTGGTGCACGCCGAAGCGGTGCTGCTCGTCCACCACCGCCAGGGCCAGGTCGCGGAAGGCCACGTCGCCCTGGAACAGGGCATGGGTGCCCACCAGGATGTCCACCTCGCCGGCGGCCAGGGCGTCCAGCAGGGCCTGACGCGGCTTGCCCTTGTCGCGGCCGGTCAGCAACGCAAGGCGCACGCCCGCCGCCTCGGCCAGCGGCGCGATGGTGGCCAGATGCTGGCGGGCAAGCTCATCGGCGTGCTCAGCTATCTCTTGCTGTTGGCGGCCTGGTGGCCGGCTTCCACCGCCGCCAGCATGGCCATCAGCGCCACCACGGTCTTGCCGCTGCCCACGTCGCCTTGCAGCAGCCGCAGCATGCGCAGCGGCTCGGCCATGTCGCGGTCGATCTCGGCCAGGGCGCGGGCCTGTGCCCCAGTCAGGCTCCAGGGCAGGGCGGCGGCCACCCGGGCGCGCAGGCGGCCGTCGCCGACGATGGACCGCCCGGACTGGCGGCGCAGGCTGTTGCGCACCAGGGCCAAGGCCAGTTGGTTGGCCAGCATCTCGTCATAGGCCAGGCGCTGGCGGGCCAGACTCATGGCCGACAATTCGGCGTCCGAGCCGGGGCTGTGCACCGCCAGCAAGGCCGGCTTCCAGTCAGGCCATTGGTGACGCGCCTTCAGGGCGGGGTCCTGCCATTCGGCAAGCTCGGGCGCGCGGTCCAGCGCCGCCTTCACCGCCTTGGTCACCACCTTGGGCGCCAGCCCGGCGGTCAGGCCATAGACCGGCTCGACGCCCTCGACCGTTTCCTTTTCCTCCAGCGGCACCACATGGTCCGGGTGGGTGATCTGGATTTCGTTGTTGAAATGCTCCACCACACCGCTGACCACCCGAATGCTCCCCACGGGCAAGAGCTTTTCCAGCCAGTCCTTGCGGGCATGGAAGAACACCAGATGCAGGAAGCCGGTTTCGTCCGAGCAGCGCACCCGATAGGGCCGCCGGGGCGAGGAGGAGGGCAGGTGGGCATCCACCGTCAGGGTCAGGGTGGCCATGCGTCCGGCTGGGGCCTCGGCCACCTTGGGGGCGAAGCTGCGGTCGATCAGTCCGCGTGGCAGATGCCACAAAAGGTCCACCACATGGGGCCCCACAAGCTTTTCCAGCAGCAGGCCGATGCGCGGTCCCACACCGGGCAGCGAGGTCACCGGCGCATAGAGGGGGAACAGGCTTTCGGGCCGCATGCTATTCCAGAGGCTGACAGAGGCGCATCCAGGCTTTATATCCTAGCCCGTCCTCGAACCGAAGCCAGACATCAGATCCATGGAAGCTCGCATCAAGCGCCTGAAGTTCCGTGCCCACCATATGGGCACCAATGAGAACGACATCCTGTTCGGCACCTTCGCCGACACCCACCTGCACGAGCTTTCGCCCGAGCAATTGGATCGGTTCGAGGCGCTCTTGAACGAGAACGACCCCAACCTGTTCGCCTGGGTCACCGGCCAGAAGCCGGCGCCCGACGACCTGGAGAGCGATGTGCTGCAGATGATCAAGAACTTCAACCTCGCCCAATATGTCGTTGGAAAGTCTTGATCTAATCCTGCAGCAACCCGGCGGCACGACGGTGGCTGGGGTGCCCGAGGGCTATGATGCCCTGTTGTTGGCGCGCCTGGCCGCCAGCGGCCGGGTGGAAGACGTGCTGCATGTGGCCCGCGATGATGGCCGCCTGGCCGCCCTGGCCGAGGCGTTGGCCTTCTTCGCGCCCGGTGTCGAGGTGCTGGAGTTTCCAGGCTGGGACACCATGCCCTATGACCGCGTCTCGCCCAATGGCGACGTTGTGGCTCGCCGCATCGACACGCTGACCCGGCTGGCCCATGGCCGTGCCGGTGGTCCGCGCATCGTGCTGACCACCGTTGCGGCACTGCTGCAGCGGGTGCCCACCCGCGAAACCTTTGCCAGCGCGTCCTTTCGGGCCCAGGTGGGCGGCACCCTGGTCAGCCACGAGCTGATCGAGTTCCTGTCCCGCAATGGCTACCAGCGCACCGATACGGTGATGGAGCCGGGTGAATACGCCCTGCGCGGCGGCATTGTGGACCTGTTTCCGCCCGGATTGCCCGAACCGGTGCGCATCGACCTGTTCGGCGACGAAGTCGAGACCATTCGCAGTTTCGACCCCATGACCCAGCGCACCACCGGGCAGAAGAAGAGCTTTGAGCTCAAGCCCATGAGCGAGGTCATGCTGGATGAGGCCTCCATCGCTCGTTTCCGCAGCGCCTATCGCGAACTGTTCGGCGCCGTATCCGGCGACGACCCGCTGTACGAGGCCGTGTCCAACGGGGTGAAGTTCCCGGGCATGGAACATTGGCTGCCGCTGTTCCTGGAGGGCATGGACACCCTGTTCGCCTATCTGCCCGAGGCGGTGGTCACCCTGGACCATCAGGTGGACGAGGCGTCCCGGGCCCGGCTGGACCAGGTGCAGGAATATTACGAGGCCCGCCGCGACATTGCCCGTCAGGGCTTGTCGGAAGGCGGCATGATCTATCATCCGGTGCCGGCGCACAGCCTGTTCCTGGAGCAAAACGAATTCGAGCGGCTGCTGGGCGCGCGCCCGGTGGCCGCCTTCTTCCCCTTTGCCGGCGTGGAAGGGCAGGCGGGGGTGGTCGAGGCGGGCGGGCGCCCGGGCCGGGATTTCGCCGACCTGCGGGCCCAGACCGGCGTGAACCTGTATGACGGCGTACGTCAGCATGTGGTGGCCGAGCAGCAGGCCGGCCGCCGCGTGGTCATGGCCGCCTGGACCGCCGGCTCGCGTGACCGTCTGGCCGGGCTCTTGCGCGACCATGGCGTGGCCGCCCTGAAGACCATCGAGCAATGGTCCGAGGTGGACAGCCTGAAACCCGGCGAATCGGGCATCCTGGTGCTGGGGCTGGAGCATGGCTTCACCACGCCCGGCCTGGCGGTGATTTCGGAACAGGACATCCTGGGCGACCGCCTGGCGCGCCCGGCCAAGCGCAAGAAGCGCAAGTCCGACAAGTTCCTGCAGGAAGCCTCGGCCCTGGCCGAAGGCGACCTGGTGGTGCACAGCGAGCACGGCATCGGCCAATATGACGGGCTGATCACGCTCGAGGTGGCGGGCGCCCCCCATGACTGCCTGCGCATCCTCTATGCCGACGGCGACAAGCTGTTCGTGCCGGTGGAGAACATCGACGTCCTGACCCGCTATGGCTCGGAACAGGCCGGGGTGCAGCTGGACAAGCTGGGCGGCGCCGCCTGGCAGGCGCGCAAGGCCAAGCTGAAGAAGCGCATCCGCGACATGGCCGAGCAGCTGATCCTGGTGGCGGCCCAGCGCGAGCTGCGCAAGGCCGAGGGCGCGGCGGCGCCGGAAGGCGTCTATGACGAGTTCTGCGCCCGCTTCCCCTATGCCGAGACCGACGACCAGCAGCGTGCCATCGAGGAAACCCTGGGCGACATGGTCTCGGGCAAGCCCATGGACCGCCTGATCTGCGGCGATGTGGGCTTCGGCAAGACCGAGGTGGCCATGCGCGC
>CAYOKN010000023.1:0-2273 GCA_964404545.1 uncultured Rhodospirillaceae bacterium
ATGCCGCCTTTCGACCAGTACCAGGACCGCGACAAGGCCGAGGCCGCCGGGCTGGGATGCAGCAATTGCGATCTGTCCGAGCTGGCCTTCTGCGCCGGCCTGCGGCATGACGACGTCAGCAAGCTGACCGCCATCCTGGGTCATGTGCAGCTGCCGGCCCATACCTCGGTGTTCCGGGAGGGGGATCCGGCCCTGCACATCTACTCCATCGCGCAAGGGTCGGTGAAGCTCTACAAGCTGTTGTCTGACGGGCGGCGCCAGATCACCGGCTTTCTCTTCCCGGGCAATTTCTTCGGCCTGGCCACCGCCGGCTCCTATGCCTATACCGCCGAAACCTTGACCCCGGTCTCGCTGTGCCGCTTTCCGCGGCGCAAGCTGGAAGGCTTGTTCACCTCGGTGCCGCAGCTGGAAAAACGCCTGCTGGACATCACCATCACCGAGCTGACCGGCGCCCATGACCAGATGCTGCTGCTGGGCCGCAAGACCGCCCGGGAAAAGGTGGCCAGCTTCATCATCATGCTCGAGCGCAACACCCGCCGCCTGCGCCAGGGCCCTGCGGTGGCCCTGCCCATGAGCCGCTCGGACATCGCCGACTATCTGGGGCTGACCATCGAGACGGTCAGCCGGGTGCTGACCAGCCTGAAGAAGGAAGGGGTGATCGGCCTGCCCGACGCCGCCCATCTGGCTGTCAAGGACGCCGAGACGCTGGCCCGGCTTGCCGAAGGCGGCTGACAACGGGTACAACACGGGTCTTCTCCGCCCCCCAAGGGAGGTTTTCCCGGTGAGCACCGAAATCAGGACGCGCCGCAGCACCATCCGCGACATCCGTGCCCGCAAGGGCGCGCAGCCCGTGGTGGTTCTGACCGCCTACACCACCCCCATGGCCCGGATTCTCGACCCCCATGCCGATGTGCTCCTGGTGGGCGACAGCCTGGGGATGGTGCTCTATGGCATGGACAGCACCCTGGGTGTGTCGCTGGACATGATGATCAATCACGGCAAGGCCGTGATGCGCGGTTCGTCCGCTGCCTGCGTGGTGGTGGACCTGCCCTTCGCCAGCTATCAGGAAAGCCCCCAGGTGGCCTTTCGCAACGCTGCCCGGGTGATGGCCGAGACCGGCTGTTCGGCGGTCAAGCTGGAAGGCGGGAGCGAAATGGCCGAAACCATCCGCTTCCTGGTGGAGCGCGGCGTGCCGGTGATGGCCCATGTGGGGCTGATGCCCCAGTCGGTGAATGCCGCCGGCGGCTTCCGCGCCCATGGGCGTGACGAGCAAGAAGCCGCAAAGGTGCGCGGCGATGCCCAGGCCGTGGCCGAGGCGGGTGCCTTCGCCGTGGTCATCGAGGGCACCGTCGAGCCCCTGGCCCGCGCCTTGTCGGCCGAACTGCCCATCCCCACCATCGGCATCGGCGCCTCGCCGGCCTGCGATGGCCAGGTGCTGGTGGCCGAGGACATGCTGGGCCTGTTCACCGACTTCACCCCGAAATTCGTCAAACGCTATGCCGACCTGGCCGCCGTCGCTTCGGACGCGGCGGCCCGCTATGCCGAGGATGTGCGCGCCCGCCGCTTCCCCGCCATGGAGCATTGCTTCGGCGTCAAGAAGGCTTGATCCCCATGACCGTGCAGTCCCCCCTGACCATTGTTCGCACCGTGGCCGAGCTGCGCGCCCAGGTGGGCGCTTGGCGCGCCCAGGGCCAGACCGTGGCCATGGTGCCCACCATGGGTGCTTTGCATGAGGGTCATTTGTCGCTGGTGCGCCAAGGGCTGGCCCTGGCTGACCGCGTGGTGGTCAGCATCTTCGTCAATCCCACCCAGTTCGGCCCCACCGAGGACCTGGGCAAATATCCGCGCCAGGAAGCCCGCGACGCCGAGTTGCTGCGCGCCGTGGGCGCCAGCTTGCTGTTCGCCCCCACGGTGGCGGAAATGTATCCCCAGGGCTTCTCCACCAGCATCACCGTGGACGGCGTGTCCAAGGGGCTGTGCGGCGATTTCCGGCCGGTGCATTTCTCGGGCGTGGCCACGGTCGTGACCAAGCTTCTGCTGCAATGCCTGCCCGACGTGGCCCTGTTCGGCGAAAAGGACTATCAGCAGCTTCAGGTGATCAAGCGGCTGGTGCGCGACCTGGACATCCCCGTGCAGGTGCAGGGCGGCGAGACCGTGCGCGAGGCGGACGGCCTGGCCATGTCCTCGCGCAATGCCTATCTGTCGCCCGAGCAGCGCCAGCAGGCCACCGCCATCATCCGCACCCTGCGCGCCATTGCCGAGCGCCTGCGCGC
>CAYOKN010000023.1:2373-19548 GCA_964404545.1 uncultured Rhodospirillaceae bacterium
GCCGCTTCCCAGGGGAAGATGATCCAGGTTTCCTGGTCCACCTTCAGCACATAGCTGTCCACGCAGTCCAGGCCCTTGGGCTTGGCATAGAGGGTGGCGAAATGGGCGCGGGGCAGCAGGGGCTTCAGGGTGCGGAAGGTGACGCCTGAATCCACCAGGTCGTCGATCACCAGCCAGCCCTCGCCGTCATGGGGCACGCTCTTCAACAGGTCCGGGCGCCCTTGATGGCGTTCGTCATAGGAGGCGATGCAGACCGTGTCCACCACGCGCAGCCCCATCGCGTTGGCGATGATGCCGGCGGGCACCAGCCCGCCGCGGGCCACGGCGATGATGCCCTTATAGGGGCCGAACTCGTCCAGCTTGCGCGCCAGGGCGACGGCGTCCCGGTGCATGTCGGTCCAGGACAGGTCCAGGGTGGCGGCGGCGCGATAGTCCTGGCTCACGGGCGGTCTCCTCGGGAAATTGGTCACAGGGTTGTAATACCCCGGCTGGCAGGCCTGCAAGGGCAGCCTATCCGAATGGCCTAAGCCACACTGGACGAAACGGCCGGCAGGGCTCATTATTCCGCAAAACCAGTGGGACCTCGGAATGTTGCATACCCGTCAATCGACGCGGGGCATGGTGTCGGCCCCCCATCACCTTGCGGCCCAGGCCGGCCTGGCCATCCTGCGCGAGGGGGGCAATGCCATCGAGGCAGCGGTGGCGGCGGCGGCCACCATTTCGGTGGTCTATCCGCACATGGCGGGACTGGGCGGAGACGGCTTCTGGCTGGTGGCCGAACCGGGCGGCAATCCCATTTCCATCGACGGCTCGGGCGCCGCCGGCGCCAATGCCAAGGCCGAACTGTTCCGCGACAAGGGCCTGAGCACCATTCCGCGCACCGGCCCGCTGGCGGCGCTGACCGTGGCGGGCGCGGTGTCCTCGTGGCAGGCCGCGCTCGAGATTTCCAACCGCTGGGGCGGGCGCCTGCCGCTGGCCCGGCTGTTCGAGGAAGCGATTCATTACGCCCGCAGCGGCTTTCCCATCACCCCGTCCCAGGCCGGCTTGAGCCGCCGCCTGGCCGAGGACCTGTCGGGCCTGCCTGCCTTTGCCGGGCAGTTCCTGCCCGAGGGCGAGGCGCCCGCCGCCGGCACCCTGATGAAGAACGAAGCCCTGGCCCGCACCCTGGGCGAATTGGCGGCCAAGGGGCTGGACGAATTCTATCGCGGCGCCGTGGGGCGTGCCGCCGGTGCCGACCTGCAGGCTGCCGGCAGCCCCCTGTCAGCCGAGGATCTGGCGCGCCATCGCTCGGTGCGCCGCCGGCCGCTGTCGCTGAATCTGCACTGCGGCACCGCCTATAATCTGCCGCCGCCCACCCAGGGTCTGTCCTCGCTGATGATCCTGGGCCTGTTCGAGCGGTTGCAGGTGGCCGAGGCTGATGGCTTTGCCCATATCCACGGCCTGGTGGAGGCCACCAAGCAGGCGTTCATCGTGCGCAATGCGCATGTGACCGACCCTAGCTATATGACCATCCATTCCACCACCTATCTGTCCGAGCCGCTGTTGGATCGGCTGGCCGCGTCCATCGCGCCGCGCCGCGCGCTGCCCTGGACCCGGGGCGGCGATCCCGGTGACACGGTGTGGATCGGCGTCACCGACGCCCAGGGCCGGGCGGTCAGCTTCATCCAGAGCCTGTGCCATCCCTTCGGGTCGGGCGTGCTGCTGCCCGAGACCGGCATCCTGTGGCACAACCGCGCCGTGGCCTTCCAGTTGGACGAGCAGACCCAGAACTTCCTGCGTCCCGGCCGCAAGCCGTTCCAGACCCTGAACCCCGCCATGGTGCGCCTGCGCGACGGCCGGGTCATGGTCTATGGCTCGATGGGCGGCGAGGCGCAGCCCCAGGCCCAGGCGGCGGTGTTCAGCCGCTATGTCATGTATGGCCAGCCGCTGCAGCAGGCGGTCACCGCCCCGCGTTGGGCCCTGGGCCGCGACTGGTTCGGCACCGGCGCCAGCGACCTGAAGGTGGAAAGCCGGATCGACCGTTCGGTGATCGAAGCCCTGCGCGCCGCCGGCCACGAAGTGCGGGTGATGGACGCCTTTGACAGCCTGATGGGGCATGCCGGCGCCGTGGTCTGGCACCCCAACGGCCTGATGGAAGGGGCGTCCGATCCCCGTTCCGACGGAACCGCCGCCGGCTATTGATCGGGATCCCTCACGCTGCTTTTCCCTCATCCTGAGCCTGTCGAAGGATGACGGCGGTACGATGGTCCAGGTTGGTTCACCGCACGTGCGTGCTTCGACAAGCTCAGCATGAGGACCGTTTTTCCGCCCCGGCAACAGTGTTTCCCTCATCCTGAGCCTGTCGAAGGATGACGGCGGTACTGTGCGCACAAACAAAAACGCCGGCCCGAAGGCCGGCGTTTTGCGTTTCTGGCGCAGCAGCCTTAGCGGCTGAACACATGCACCTCGCCGCCGCTGGCGGAGGAGGAGGTCATGGCCGAGAGGCGGATACGCTCGGCGGGCAGGCCCATGCTGGTCAGCGAGCGGACCACGGCTTCGGCATTGCGGCGGGCCGAGGTGGAGCCCAGGGCGGCCTGACCGGCGGAACCGCTGGCGGGGCTGACCGCCACCACGTCGAAGGTGGCGCCGGGATTGCGGTCCAGGGCGCCCTTGACGGCGGTGTAGAGCGGGCCTTCATAAGCCACGTTCGGGCGGTTGAAGCGGATCACCATCATGGGCGCATCGCCGACCGGGGCGGCCATGGCCTGCGGGGGCATCATGGGGGCCTGCATCATGCCCTGGGGCGCCAGGCCGGGAGCCACGAAGTTCGGGGCGGCGGCAAAGCGGCTGGACAGGGCGGCGCCGTAGAACTGACCGTTCTTGATGGCCACGGCCAGGGTGTTCAGGTCGCTCTTCTCGGTGGCCACATACTGCTGCTGGCGCTGGATGTCACCGGCCAGTTCGGTCAGCAGGCGGTCCACCGAAACGATGGTGCGCTGGGTTTCATCTTCCAGGATGCGCAGCTGCCGGAAGTCCTCATCCACGGCACCCGACAGGGTGCGGGCGGCGCGCACGGCATCCAGCAGATAGTTGGCGAAGGCGGCCGACGAGGCCACCTCGGTGGCCAGCTGGTTCATGCGGATGATGTCGCTGTTGACCTTGTCCAGCTCGGACTGGGCCGCGTTCCACTGCTGCATCAGGATCGGGTTGCCCGGGGTGGTGCCCACCTGAAGGCGCGCATTGATGGCGGCCACAGTGCCGTGGTACTTGGCCGAGTCCTGCGCCGTCTCCACGCGGATGGCCTGCAGGCCGGCGCTCTGGGCGGTGATGGTGTTGACCAGCTGCTGCAGGTCGCCGCGCAGGGCCGCCACCTTGGTGCCGACAAAGGTGCCGGTGGTGGCGCCGGCGGACACGCTGACCGGCTGGAAGGTGCTTGTGGCGGTCACCGGCGGCGGCGCGGCCACCGAGGGAGTGGCAACTTCAATCGCAGCCGGATCGGACGCCGAAAGGGACGGGGCGAAGGCTTCATCGAGGATGGAGCAACCGCTCGCCATCACAGCCGCGAGAAGGGCGACAGCATGGGACTTTTTCAGGGCCATGGGGCTAGTAACCTTGACGCGGGTTTCGACTTTCGGGGCCGTTTTCATAACGTATTTTATTTTTTCGGCTAGTGATCTGCCCCCCCGGCAAATCTTCCGGGGGAGTGTACTCAAAGGGGTATCAGGGGACAAGCGGCTTTTGCCAGAGGAACTAGGCCTTTTCGGGGAGCGTTCACGAATGTGAAAAAAACGGCTTGTCAGCCTCCGTGGGGCTGTGTATGTTGCGCGCCTCGCTGCCGGGGAGACCCGGTAAGGCAAGCACCCGTAGCTCAATTGGATAGAGCACCAGACTACGAATCTGGGGGTTGGAGGTTCGAGTCCTTCCGGGTGCGCCATTCCTTGTCGGCGAAAAAAGCAAAAGCCCCGCTGGCCGGTCCAGCGGGGCTTTTGCTTTGGCCCTGTCCCCATCCGAAACCTGAAGTGGCGGCCCGGGACCGGACGCCCGGGCCGCCAGGCCGACCCGGGGCGCCTGGGACAGCCGGCGTGTCGGCCCTGATCTTGCAGGTTGTGCCGCCGGGGCGCCGCGTCAAGCCGCCCGGAACCCGGCCCGCCCCTGACTGTTTGAAGGGGGGCGAGGAGGGAGATCCATGGCAGAGGTGCAAACGGTGGAAGGCTATGTGGTGGATGCCGCCGTGCTGACCCAGTTTCCGTCCGAGGAATTGCCCCGGCGGGCGCGGGCCTATGGCCGCGAGCGGCTGTTCGACGTGATCGGCGGCTATGCCCTGGTGGACGATGACGGCACCATCACCCGGCTGGACCGCGATGCCATTCCCCTGGTGCAGGAGGCGGCGCGCCGCAGCAGCGTCGAGGCCGGCCTGCGGCTGCGGGTGGTGCGCTATCCGTCCGGCGGGCGGATGATTACGGATTCCGTGCAGGAACTGGGCGGCGCCGTCGAGCGCCCCCAGGCCTGGGACCCCTGGAAGGGGGCCTGATCCTTCCTCAGGCCCCCGCCCGCGCGTCCTTTATTCCGCCGCCTCGATCTTCTGCGAATGGCGCATGGAGCAGAAGTCCGGGCCGCACATGCTGCAGAAGGGCGCCGACTTGGCGCCGTCCGCCGGCAGGGTCAGGTCGTGATAGGCCCGGGCGGTGTCGGGGTCCAGGGCCAAGGCGAACTGATCGTTCCAGCGGAAGCCGTAGCGGGCCCGGCTCATGGCGTCGTCGCGCAGGCGCGCCCCCGCATGGCCCTTGGCCAGGTCGGCGGCATGGGCGGCGATCTTGTAGGCGATCACGCCCTGCTTCACGTCGTCGCGGTCGGGCAGGCCCAGATGCTCCTTGGGCGTCACATAACAGAGCATGGCGGTGCCCAGCCAGCCGATCATGGCGGCGCCGATGGCGCTGGCCAGATGGTCATGGCCGGCGGCGATGTCGGTGACCAGCGGCCCCAGGGTGTAGAAGGGCGCGCCGCCGCAGGTCTTCCTCTGCAGCTCCATGTTTTCGGCCACCTTGTCCAGGGGTACATGGCCGGGGCCTTCGATCATCACCTGCACATCGCGGGCGAAGGCGCGGTCGCGCAGCTCGCCCAGGGTGGTCAGCTCGGCGAACTGGGCGGCGTCGTTGGCGTCGGCGATGGAGCCCGGGCGCAGGCCGTCGCCCAGGGACAGGGTGATGTCATAGGTCCGGGCCAGCTCGATCACCTCGTCGAACCGCTCATACAGGAAGTTCTCGCGGCCATGATGGGCGCACCAGCGGGCCAGGATGGCGCCGCCCCGGCTGACGATGCCGGTGACGCGCCTGGCGGCCAGCGGCACATGGGCGGCCAGCACGCCGGCATGGATGGTCATATAGTCCACGCCTTGCTGGGCCTGCTCGATCATGGTGTCGCGGAACACCTCCCAGGTCAGGGCCTCGGGTCTGCCGCCCACCTTTTCCAGCGCCTGGTAGATGGGCACGGTGCCGATGGGAACCGGGCTGTTGCGCAGGATCCATTCGCGGATGGAATGGATGCCCCGGCCGGTGGACAAATCCATCACCGTGTCGGCGCCCCAGCGGATGGCCCAGACCATCTTGTCCACTTCCTCGGCCACCGAGGACACCACGGCGCTGGTGCCGATATTGGCGTTGATCTTGGTCTTGAAGGCCCGGCCGATGATCATGGGCTCGGCCTCGGGATGGTTCGGGTTGGCCGGCAGCACGGCGCGGCCGGCGGCGATCTCGTCGCGCACGAATTCCGGTGTCACCAGGCTGCCGCCGTCGGTGCGGCCCTCGTTCTCGCGCACCGCCACATAGATCATCTCGCGGGTGACGCGCCCGGCGCGGGCATGGGCCAGCTGGGTGCAGGCCTGGTCCCCGGGGGCTGCCAGCACGGTGCGTTCGCCCAGCGGGAAGCTTTGGCCGCAGGCGCCGTCCAGCGGCACCGGCACTCGGTCCACCGGGGCGGTGTCGCCGCGCGCCGCGATCCAGGGCGCGCGCAGCGGCGGCAGGCCGGCGCGGATGTCCGGATTTTGCGCCGGATCGGTATAGGGGCCCGAGGTGTCATAGACCACCAGCGGCGGCTCGCCTTCGAGATGGATGGCGCGCATGGCCACCGACAGCCCCTCGGCCGCCGGCACCTGGATCTTGCACGAGCCCTGGATCGGGCCGGTGGTGACGTTGAGGGAAAGCTCGTTCATTCGGATCTCCTGTTGCTGCACGGAGATCCGGGATCGGTCGCATGGTGTTCGGAAATGGCGCGGCCCTCGGAAAGCTGGCTGCGCGGTGTCCGTCCCTACGCCGGTGTAACCCGGATCAGGTTCAAAGGGTTGCCGCGCCGCCTGGCTTGAAGCCGGGCCCATCGGTGTCTCACCCCCTTGCCGGGGTACCCCTCGGAACAGCGGGCAGCCTGACCTGCCCGGGCCGGCGCGTCAACCACCCCATTGCGCTGGCCGGCCTCTCCCTCATGCTAAGGGGCGCCGGCCGGCGGGCGGGCCATATGACCAAGGTCAGTCCTGGCAGAGCAGAGAAGAGGGATCGCATGAGCGATCATGTCTATCGCATCGTGGAACTGGCCGGCAGTTCCGAGCACAGCGTCGAGGACGCCATCGGCCATGCGGTGGCCAAGGCCGCCGACTCCCTGCGCAAGCTGCGCTGGTTCGAAGTGCGCGACATCCGCGGCCATATCGAGGACGGGCGGGTCGCCCATTACCAGGTGGTGGTGCGCCTGGGCTTCACCCTCGAGGATGAGGGGCTGTCCTGACGCGCCGTGTCGCCCGGCGACGGACACACCATATGCAAGTTTCATCATTATGCCATTGAGGCCGGGGCAGCCCCTTTGTTACCGTCGTTATCACGCGGATCAGCAGGGGGCTGCCATGACCAAGACCGTCGCCGAAATCGCCTACGAACTCTGGGAACAGGAAGGCTGCCCGCAGGGCAAGGAGTGGGAACATTGGTTCCGCGCCGAGACCATGCTGGCCAGCGCCGCCAAGCCGGCCCCGGCCAAGAAGGCCGCCGCGCCGAAGAAGCCGGCCGCCGCCACCAAGCCCAAGGTCGCCGCCGCCAAGCCCGCGACGCCGGCCAAGAAGGCCGCCGCCAAGAAGGCTGCCCCAGCGGCCTAAGGTTTCTCCGCTCTCCCGCAGGCGGGCGAGGGACTCTCTGTTTCACCCCGCCGGCAGCAGGCGCTGGTCGAACAGATGTTCCATGTCGCAGGCGCGGACGGCGCGGCCCACCAGCCAGCCCTGGATTTCGTCGCAGCCTGCGGCTTTCAGGGCGGTGACCTGCTCCATCGTCTCGACGCCTTCGGCCACCGCGCGCATGCCCAGGGCGTGGGCCAGATGCACGATGGCCACGGCCAGGTCGCGGTCGCCGAAGGCCTGGCCCAGGCCGGCCACCACCGATCGGTCGATCTTCAGGCAGTCGATGGGCAGGTGGCTCAGGGTGGACAGGGCCGATTGGCGGGTGCCGAAATCGTCCAGCGAGATCACCACGCCGCGCTCATGCAGGCGGGCCAGGGTGTCGGCCACCATCTCGGGATGGTCCAGCACCGCCTCGGTCAGCTCCAGTTCCAGCAGGTCGGCGGGCAGGCCGGTATCGGCCAGGGCGCGGTCCACCACGAAGGCGAAGTCGGGGCTGCGCAGCTGCTGCGGCGAGACATTCACCGCCACCCGGCCCGAGCTGAGGCCCCGGGCGCGCCAGGCCATGTTCTGGGCACAGGCTTCGCGGATCACCCATTCGCCGATGGCGAGCATCAGCCCGGCCTTTTCGGCCAGAGGGATGAACTCGTTGGGCGCCACCGCCCCCATGTCCGGATGGGTCCAGCGCACCAGGGCCTCGCAGCCACAGAGGCGGCTGGTGGTCATGTCCACCTTTACCTGATAGACAAGGCTGAATTCCTGCCGCTCCAGCGCACCGCGCAGCGAGCTTTCCAGGCTGCGGCGCTGGCTCGAGCGGGCATTCATGGCGGCCGAGAACATCTGGAAGCTGTTCCGGCCCACCGCCTTGGCCTGATACATGGCGGTGTCGGCATTCTTCATCAGGGTGTCGGCGTCCACGCCATCGTCGGGATAGATGGCGATGCCCACGCTGGTGGTCACGAACAGCTCACGCCCGGCCAGATGCATGCCGGCCTTCACCGACTCGATGATCCGCTCGGCCAGGCTGGCGGCGTCGGCCGCGTCGGCTAGCTGCGGCATCAGGATGACGAACTCGTCGCCGCCCATGCGGGCCACGGTGTCGCCCTCGCGCAGGCAGGCCTGCAGCCGGTCCGACACTTCCTTCAGCACCCCGTCGCCCACATCATGGCCCAAGGTGTCGTTGATGCGCTTGAACAGGTCCAGGTCCAGGAACATCAGGGCCAGCATGGCCTTGTGGCGGTGCGCCGCATGGATGGCCAGGTCCAGCCGGTCCATGAGCAGGCGGCGGTTGGGCAGGCCGGTCAGCGGGTCGAAATAGGCCAGGCTGCGGACCCGCTCCTCGTCCTTCTTGCGTTCGGTCACGTCCGAGAACAAGGCGGCGAACTTGGCCAGCCGGCCGGATTCGTCGCGGATGGTGGAAATGCGCAGATGCTCGGCGAACAGGTCGCCGTTCTTGCGCCGGTTCCATACCTCGCCCTGCCAGTTGCCGCGCTCCAGCAGCTCTTCCCACATTTCGCGGTAGAAGCCGTCGTCCTGCATGCCCGATTTCAGGATGCGCGGGCTTTGGCCCACCGCTTCGGCGGCGGTGAAGCCGGTGATCTGGGTGAAGGCGGGGTTCACATATTCGATCAGCCCGTCCTCGCCGACGATCATCACGCCGTCGCCCGAGGCCTCGATCACCTGACGGGCCAGCACCAGGTCCTTGCGGCTGCGCAGCAGCGCCTCGTCCCGCTCGCGCAGGGCGTTGTTCAGCTGGGCGGCATATTCATATTGCAGGATGGTCAGGATGGCCGAAAAGGACAGCAGCCCCACGAAGGCGCCGGTCTCGTCGCGGACCGCCAGATGGCGGATGCCGTGCTGGGCGAACAGGTTGCGCGCCGACAGCAAGGTGGCGCTCGGCGATACATGCACCACCGGGCGGCTGGCCACCGTCCCCACCGGGCCGGTATAGCGGTCGGCCGCCAGCCGAACCAGGTCGCGTTCGGTCAGGATGCCGGGTTCGGCCTCGCCCTCGCCCTCGGACCAGACGATCACCGCCTCGCCATTGCCGGCCCGCAGGCTTTCGGCGGCCTGGGCGATGGGCAGGCTGCTCGCCACCGTCGGCATGGGGGTGGCCATGACCGACCGCACATCGCGGAAGGTCAGGTAATGCTCGACGCCGTGGTTCAGGATCACGTCGGTCTGCGACAGCATGCCCACCGCATGGCCGGCATCATCCACCACCAGCAGGTGGCGCACATGTTCGCGCTTGAAGCGCACGCCCGCCTCGTTGATGGGGGCGCCCTTGTTGATGCTCTTGACCGCCGGGCTCATCACCTCGGAAATGGGCCGGTCGAACAGCTTCTGGTCCGAGAAATCCAGCCGCGCGGCATCACGCTCGGTCCAGATGCCCACGGGCTCCGCGTTCCGAGTGACGACGATCGAACTCACCCTGGCTTGCCGCATCATAGCGGCCGCCTCGGCGATCCTGGTTTCCGGTGTGCAGGTCAGCAGCTTGGGACCGACGATCTCGCCCACCTGCCGTACCGGCAGTTCGTCAAGCAATTCGTCCCCAAGTGCCGCGGTCCCGCTCCGCAGCTCGCCCATAAGTCCCACCCCTGGGTCTTACCCGTTTTTCTTGTAGGGTCTAGACTATCTGTTCGTCTGGTCCAATGTCCAGAAACGCGATGTGACCCTAAAGCCACCCTTTGCGCTTAAAATAGGCCAGAGGCACCAGCGCCGAGAGCAACATGAGCAGCAGGGACAAGGGATAGCCCAGTTTCCAGCCCAGTTCCGGCATGAATTCGAAGTTCATGCCATAAATGCTGGCAATCAGGGTGGGCGGCAGAAACAGCCCGGCGATCACCGAGAACAGCCGGATAATGTTGTTCTGCTCGATATTGATCATGCCCAGCGTGGCATCCAGCAGGAAATTGATCTTGCCCGACAGGAAGGCGGCGTGCTCGGTCAGCGAGCGGGTGTCGCGCTGCAGGGTCTTGACCCGCATGCGGCCGTCCTTGGACAAGGCTTCCTGGCCCAGATAGGTGGTGATGCGCCCCAGGCCCAGCAGTGAATCCCGCGCCTTCGACGACAGATCGCCATGCCGGCCCACGGCGCGCAGGATGTCCTGATGCTCGGCCGCGCCGTTGCGCCGGCCGTCCGGCGCCGGCACGCGGAAGATGTCGTGGGACAGCGCGTCCAGGTCGCTGCCGATGCGTTCCAGCACATCGGCCAGGCGGTCCACCATGGCTTCGAGCAGGCCGAGCAGCACCGCCTCGGGGCTCGTGGCCAGGCCCTTTTGCTTGACGGCGCGGTTGCCGAAGGTGACGAAGGGCTGCGGCGTGGCATAGCGCACCGTGACCGTGCAGTTGCGGGTCAGGATGAAGCTGATGGCCGAATTCTGGGGATTGTGGGTGTCGGAATTGGTCAGCACCGGCGCGGTCATGAACAGGGCCTCGCCCTCGCGGTACAGCCGGCTCGAAGCCTCGATCTCCTGCATCTCCTCGCGGGTGGGGATGTCCAGGCCCAGCAGCGCCTCGACGGCGGCTTCCTCCTCCAGGGTGGGCTCCAGCAGATCGACCCACAGGGCCGCCGCCGACAGAGCGCTTTCGTCGCCCCGCTCCAGCCTGTCATTGACCAAGGTATAGACTGTCAGCATGCCACCCTCATTCCCGCACAGCTGTTGTGATGGCACCGACGGCCCTGCATTTCCAGCAAAACTATTGTTCCGGCCGAGCGGGCGCGGCTAAGGTGTCGGCCCAATTTTTCGAAGGGTGCCGTGATGGAAAACCGTGAGATGTTCGACGAGCTGAACGCCCTGGTGGGCGCCATGGCCAAGGCCCTGGAGATCAGCGAGGAAGAGGTGGTCAAGGCGGTGGAGGCCAACCAGGTCACCATCACCTTGGGTGAGGACGAAGAGGGCCGCCGCTTCATCAATGTGGCCCACGAGGGCCGCAACGCCCAGATCTATCCCGGCGCCATCAAGCACACTCCTGAAGGCGCCGAGGAGCAGGAACCCGCCCAGGGTGGCGGTTGCGGCACCGGCGGCTGCGGCTGTCACGGTTAAAGCAGGGCTGCGTCGGGCGCCCAGGTCAACGCCCTCCGGCCCGGCTGCTTACTTGGCGGCCGGGTCCGGGGGGGTGAAGGTGACCTCGAAGCGTGAGGCGTCCGGGTTGGGCTGTTCCAGGGTGATGCGGAAGCCCACGGTGCCGCCGCCGTCCAGGCTGCGGGCCGGGGGCGGAACCACCTTTTCCTGCACGATGGTGTCAGTGCTGGAATAGAGGGCCAGGCGCAGCAGCGGAACGTCGCGGGCCTTGTCCGTGGTGTTGGCGATGACGCCGCGCACGATCAGGACCTCGTTGGCTTCCTGCACCAGCCGTTCCGAGGAATAGTTGCGGAAGGTCAGGCCCTGGCCGATCACTTCCTGGCGCAGGCCCAGCATCTCGTAGTACTGAGCCGCCTCGGGCCAGGCGTCCACCACGTCTTCCTGGAAATAGAAGGCGGCGCCGCCGGCGGCGGCCAGCAACAGGAACAGCAGCAGGCCCACCAGCGCGCCCGAGCCCTTGGCCGAGTTGGCCTTGCGCAGCGGCGGGCTGGAAAACACATCCGGGATCGGTTCGGGCATGTCCGACAGCATGTCGTTCATGTCGTCGTCGGTGGAGCGGCGCTCCTCGATCAACGAGCCGAAAATGTCGTCGTCGTCGTCATCGCCGCTCTTGCCGCCCTGGGCCTTCTTCATCAGGGCGTCCAGGTCGATGTCGTCCAGGTTGATGTCCTGGGCGGGCTGGTCCTTGGCCTCGCGCTTGGCGGGCGGCATTTCCAGCGGGATGTCGTCCAGCGAGATCATGGCGCTGGAGCCGGCGGCCGGGGCGGCGGAGCGCGGCGGGTTGGCCAGAACCGATTCGAACACGTCGTCCAGCTCGGCATCCAGGCCGGCGGCGGCCGGTTCCGGCTCGGGCTCGGGCATCACCACGGGGCGCGGCTTTGCCGGCGCGGGCTGCGGCTTGGCGGCGGGAGCGGGCTGCGGGCGGGCGGCCGGGGCGGACTGGCCCGAATTCATAGACCCTGTGGCCGACTCCGGCGCAGGCTCGAACCACTTATGCTGGCAGCGGGCGCATTTCAGCATCCGGCCATTGGGCAGCAGTGCCTTGTCGGGCACCGAGAAGTGGGTCGAACAATTTGGGCAGGTAAGTTTCATTCAATAGGCAACCCGCTCAGTTACCGACCCTTATAGGATTTTACACAGTCCAGCACAAGCGCGCGCTGGACGAAAGGGTCACTGGTCAATATTCTGCGCCCCAAGGGAGAAGAAATGGCTCGTCGAGACGCGGCAGCAAGACCTGACGTTGTGCAATTCGAAGGCGTAGGGCTGCGTTATGCCAACGGGCCCGAGGTCTTGCAGGACCTTGCCTTCACGCTAGCACCGGGGTCTTTCCATTTTCTTACCGGCCCGTCGGGCGCGGGGAAGTCGTCGCTGTTGCGCCTGATGTATATGGCGCACAAGCCCACCCGGGGCCGGGTCCAGATGTTCGGCCGCGACCTGGGGGCGGTGCGCCGCTACGAGATGCCGGCGCTGCGCCGCCGCGTGGGCGTGGTGTTCCAGGAATTCCGCCTGCTGGACCATCTGTCGGCGGTGGACAATGTGGCCCTGCCCATGCGCGTGGCCGGCATGCGCGAGGCCGATGTGCAGCGCCATGTGCCCGAACTGTTGTCCTGGGTTGGCCTGGCCGAGCATCTGCATGCCAAGCCGCCGACCCTGTCGGGCGGGCAGAAGCAGCGCGTGGCCATCGCCCGTGCGGTGATCGGCCGCCCCGACCTTCTGCTGGCCGACGAGCCCACCGGCAATGTGGACGATCGCATCGCCATGCGCCTGATGCATCTGTTCGAGGAGCTGAACAAGCTGGGCACCACGGTGGTGATCGCCACCCATAACGACGGGTTGGTGTCGCGCTTCAAATATCCGCGGCTGCATCTGGAAAAGGGCCGCCTGTCCACGGCGGAGGCCCCGGCATGATCTTCCGCCGCCGCTCGGACCTGCCCTTGAAGAACGATGCCACCAGCCGCTTCCTGCCCTGGCTGGTGGCGCTGATGGTGTTCCTGTCGGCGGTGGCGCTGGCCGGGGTATTCATCCTGAACAGCCTGATCGACCGCTGGGACCGCGACGTCACCGGCACCCTGACGGTGCAGGTGGCTCCCGCCACCGGCCCCGCCGCCGAGGCCCGGCGCAAGACCACCGAGCGGGTGGAAAAGGCGGTGGCGGTGCTGACCGGCCATCCTGGCGTGGTGTCGGCCCGGGCGCTGGACGAGCAGCAGCTGATCGACCTGCTGGCGCCCTGGCTGGGCAATTCCGAGCTGCTGCGCGACCTGCCGCTGCCGCAACTGATCGATGTTACCCTGGACCCGAACCGCTATGTGGATGTCTCGGCCCTGGCCGAGAAGGTGCAGACCGTGCCAGGCGCCTCGCTGGACGACCACCGGGTCTGGCTGACCCGGCTGATCGCCCTGTCGCGCACCATCGAATGGCTGGCCGCCGGCGCGGTGGTGCTGATTGGCGCGGTGACCTCGGCCACCGTGGTCTATGCCACCCGCACCGGCATGGCCGTGCATCACGACGTGATCGAGGTGCTGCATCTGATGGGTGCGCCGGACGACTATATCGCCCGCCAGTTCGCGGACCGCGCCTTCGTGCTGGGCCTGAAGGGTGGGTTGATCGGCCTGGCGCTGGCGGCGCCCACGCTCATGGGGATCGGCCTGACCGCCGATCGGCTCGAAGGGGGCTTCCTGCCCTCGCTGTCCTTGCCCGTGGCCGGATGGATCGTGGTGCTGTCGCTGCCGGCCATGGCGGCGCTGCTGGCCATGATCACCGCCCGCGCCACCGTGCACGGCACCATCGCCCGCATGCCCTGATCATGGACGTCGCCTAGGCCATGCGCGAGCTCTTGCGCTATCTGATGCGCGGCCTGACCGCCGTTCTGGTGCTGGCCCTGCTGTGGGCGGCGGGGTTCATCTGGTATGCGGTGACCCTGCCCGAGGGTGTGGATGACCCCGACAGCCGCACCGACGCCATCGTGGTGCTCACCGGCGGCTCCGAGCGGGTGGCCACCGGGCTGGACCTGCTGGCCGCCGGCAAGGCCGACAAGCTGTTCGTGTCGGGCGTGCACCGCAGTGTGGAACTGGCCGAACTGCTGCGCCTGACCAAGTCGTCGGGGGCCGAGTTGGACGGCCGTGTCGTGTTGGGCTATTCGGCCGGCAACACCGTGGGCAATGCGGTCGAGACCGCCATCTGGATGCGCGGCCAGGGCTATAAGTCCTTGCGGGTGGTGACCGGCTCCTATCATATGCGGCGCAGCCTGCTGGAGTTCCGGCATGCCATGCCCGAGGCCGTCCTGGTGCCGCATCCCGTGTTCCCCGAGAACGTCAAGGCGGACCAGTGGTGGCTGTGGCCCGGCACCGCCATGCTGATCGCCAGCGAATACACCAAGTTTCTGGCCGCCAGCCTGCTGCACGGGCTGGAGCCGTCCAAGGAGTGGGCCCCATGACCGCCCTGCGTTCCGCGCTCTATCAAGTTCTGTTCCTGACCTGGACCCTGCTTCTGGCGCTGCTCTATCTGCCGCTGCTGCTGGGTCCGCGCCAGGCGGTGGTGGGCGCCGCCCGGCTCTGGCTCAAGGGCGCGCTTGTGCTGCTGCGGCTGGTCTGCGGCCTGGGCTATCGCATCGAGGGGCGCGAGAACCTGCCCGACGGCCCCTTCCTGATCGCTGCCAAGCACCAGTCGGCCTGGGACACCATGATCTTCCACCAGCTGGTGGCCGACCCCGCCTATATCCTGAAGAAGGAACTGCTGCGGCTGCCCTTCGTGGGCTGGTATCTGTGGAAGCACGGCATGATCGCCATCGACCGCGCCGCCGGCATGAAGGCGTTGAAGCAGATGGTCGAGGAGTCCAAGGCCGCTGCCGCCGAGGGCCGCACCGTGATCATCTTCCCCGAAGGCACCCGCACCGCGCCCGGCGAACGCCAGCCCTACCACACCGGCGTGGCCATGCTCTATGGCAGCCTGGGCGTGCCGGTGGTGCCCGTGGCGCTGAATTCCGGCCTCTATTACCGCCGCAATTCCTTCCTGCGCCGGGCCGGCACCGTGACCCTGGAAGTGCTGCCGGCCATCCTTCCGGGCAAGGACAAGAAGGCCTTCATGGCCGAGCTGCAACAGGCCATCGAGGACGCCTCGGACCGGCTGGCCGGGGTGCTGCCGAGCCCTGTGGAAAAGTCTGTGGATGTCCCTGCCGGGGTGGGTCCGGAAACCCGGGGATAACCTGGTTCATCCCTTTGCCGTCAAATACTTGCGGGGTGACTCTGCTGTGAGCCACCCTGTGGAAACAAACTAAGAACATTTGCTTGACGATGGCCCCGGCCGAGGCCTAGACTTTCCGCCAATCGCGTAGATAAAGTTTCAAGAATTGCGGGCCTCCCAGCCGGTTTCGGCCGGGCGGGGAAGCGCCCGCGTTCCAACCGTGGAGGCAGGTCCATGACGCAGGTCGCGTCCATCTCGCAGCAGATCTGGGACATGAAATATCGCCTGAAGTCCCTTGACGGCGAGCCTGTGGACAAGACCATCGAGGAATCGTGGCGCCGCGTGGCCAAATGCCTAGCCCAGCCGGAAAAGGACGCCGCCGCCTGGGAGCAGACCTTCTACGACGCCATGGAGGACTTCAAGTTCCTCCCCGCCGGCCGCATCCTGTCCGGCGCCGGCACCGACCGCCGGGTGACGCTGTTCAATTGCTTCGTCATGGGCGACATCCCCGACGACATGGCCGGCATCTTCGAGCATCTGAAGGAAGCCGCCGTGACCATGCAGCAGGGCGGCGGCATCGGCTATGACTTCTCGACCCTGCGGCCCAAGGGGGCGCCGGTCAAGGGCGTGGGGGCCGACGCCTCGGGCCCGCTGTCCTTCATGGATGTGTGGGACGCCATGTGCCGCACCATCATGTCGGCGGGCTCGCGCCGGGGGGCCATGATGGCCACCATGCGCTGCGACCATCCCGACATCGAGGCCTTCATCGAGGCCAAACAGGAAGCCGGCCGCCTGCGCATGTTCAACCTGTCGGTGCTGGTGACCGATCCCTTCATGGACGCGGTCAAGCATGACCGGGACTGGGATCTGAGCTTCCAGGGCACCGTCTATCGCACCGTCCGCGCGCGCGCCCTGTGGGACAAGATCATGCGCGCCACCTACAGCTTTGCCGAGCCGGGCGTGATCTTCATCGACCGCATCAACCGGCTGAACAATCTGTGGTATTGCGAGGACATTCACGCCACCAACCCCTGCGGCGAGCAGCCGCTGCCGGCCTATGGCGTCTGCCTGCTGGGCTCCATCAACCTGGCCCGGCTGGTGGATCGTCCGTTCGAGGACGGGGCGCAGCTGGACCTGGGCAAGCTGCGTGACCTGGTGCGCGTGGCCGTGCGCATGATGGACAATGTCATCGACGTGTCCCAGTACCCGCTGGAACGCCACCGCCAGGAGGCCCAGTCCAAGCGCCGCATCGGCCTGGGCATCACCGGCCTGGCCGACGCCCTGATCCTGTGCGGCGCCCGCTATGGCGCACCCAAGGCCCTGAAGCTGACCGAGCAGTGGATGGCCGCCCTGCGCCGCGAGGCCTATCTGGCCTCGGCCGAGCTGGCCGCCGATAAGGGCGCCTTCCCGCTCTATGATGCCGAGCAGTATCTGGCCGGCGAGACCATCCGGTCCCTGGATGCCGATGTGCAGGCGGCCATTGCCAAGCATGGCATCCGCAATGCCCTGCTGACCTCCATCGCCCCCACCGGCACCATCTCGCTGTTCGCCGACAATGTGTCGTCGGGGCTCGAGCCGGTGTTCTCCTTCTCCTATACCCGCAATGTGCTGCAGCGCGACGGCACCCGGAAGGAAGAGGAGGTCTCGGACTATGCCTACCGCCTGTTCCGCCGCCTGCGCGGCGACGGCGCGCCGCTGCCCGACTATTTCGTGGACGCCCAGGTTCTGACTCCGTCCGAGCATGTGGTGATGCAGGCCGCCGTCCAGAAATATGTGGACAGCTCCA
>CAYOKN010000024.1:0-13002 GCA_964404545.1 uncultured Rhodospirillaceae bacterium
TGATCATCGTGGACTCCACCGATCCCATCGGCCCGGGCGAGGTGCTGTTCACCGAGAGCTTCTACCGCGATTGCCGCCGCTGCCTGACCGAGCGCGGCATCGTGGTGACCCAGAACGGCGTGCCCTTCCTGCAGACCGAGGAACTGACCACCACCCACCGCCGCCTGTCGGGCCTGTTCCCCGACGCCTCCTTCTTCACGGCGGCGGTGCCCACCTATGTGGGCGGCGTCATGACCCTGGGCTGGGCCAGCCTGGACCCCGCCAACCGCACCCGCTCGGCCGAGCTGATCCGCCAGCGCTTCCAGGCCGCGCCGTTCCCGACCCGCTACTGGACCCCGGATCTGCATGTGGCCAGCTTCGCCCTGCCGAAATATGTGCAGGATCTGCTGTTCCCAGAATAAGAAGGCGGGCCTTGCGGCCCGCTTTCTGCCTTAGTGCTTGATCTCGATCTTCTTGGTCTTGGCCGGCGCGCTGTCGGTCTTGGGGATGGTGACCGTCAGCACGCCATGCTCGTACTTGGCCTCGACCCGGTCGCTGTCGATGGCTTCGGGCAGCCGCAGGGTGCGGCTGAAGCGGCCGTGGCTGCGTTCGGTCAGGTGCCAATCGGCTTCGGTCTCGTTCCGCTCCACCGTCTTCTCGCCCTTGATGGTCAGCAGGTCGCCCGACAGGCTGACATCAATCTTGTCCTCGGGGATGCCGGGCAGTTCGGCGATGACCACAAGGGCTTGGTCGGTTTCCTTCACATCCATGCGCGGGCTCGCCTGGCCGCCCATCCAGCGGAAAGGCTCGATGTCGAACCGGGCGAAGGGATTGCGGAACATGTCCTCGACCATGCGGTCGATGTCATCCCGCAGCGTCATCAGCGGGTGCCGTACGCCGCTGCGTTCCGGGACCGGCGTCATGCTGGTCTTGTCGGGGGTCTTGTCCTGGGCGGTCATGGCTGCCTCCCTCGGATGTTGCCATTGAGGGAATTATATCACACCCGCCCAGGTGTTTTTATGCGCGGGGGAGTGAGATGCCTTTGAGCAGCGGCATGCTCCTTGGGGGAAAAGGGCTATCCGAAACTCTGCACCAGGCTGCCCGCCACCAGATACCAGCCGTCCACCAGCACGAAAAAGATCAGCTTGAAGGGCAGGGCGATCATGGTGGGCGGCAGCATCATCATGCCCATGGACATCAGCACCGAGGCGATGACCATGTCGATGATGACGAAGGGCAGGAACACCAGGAAGCCGATCTCGAAGGCCCGGCGCAGTTCCGAGATCATGAAGGACGGGATCAGCACCCGGAAGGGCGTGGTTTCGGGGTTGGTGACGGTGGCCGGGTCGATCTTGGCCATCTCCAAGAACAGGCGCAGGTCCTGGTCGCGCACATGGCGCATCATGAACTGGTGGAAGGGCTGGGCCGCCTTTTCCAGCGCCTCGCGCTCGTCCATGCGTTCGCTGATCAGGGGCTCGATGCCCTGGCTGTACGCCGCCTCGAAGGTGGGGGCCATGACGAAGCCGGTCAGGAACAGGGCCAGCGACACCATCACCATGTTGGGCGGCGCGCCCTGGGTGCCGAGCGCGGTGCGCAGGAAGGACAGCACCACCACCATGCGGGTGAAGGAGGTGACCATCACCAGGATGCTGGGCGCCACCGACAGCACGGTCATCAGCAGCACCAGCTGCACGATGCGGCCGGTGGTGGACGAGCCTTCGCCCAGGTCCAGGTTCAGGCTCTGGGCCAGGGCCGGTTGCGCCAGGCCCAGCAGCACCAGGGCGGCCAGCGGCAGGATGGCTGCGATCCCCCTCAACACGCCTTGTCCTCCTCCTTGGGCGCCGACACCGGCGCGATATTGCGTTCCACCACCTGGTCGGTGCCGCTGCCCAACAGCAGCAGATGTTCCTGGCCATCGCGTGAGACCAGCACCAGCCGGCGTTTGGTGTCCAGCGGCAGTACCTCCACCAGCGCCAGCCGGCGTTTGCGGCCGGGCTTGGCCACCTGGGCCAGGCCGAAGCGCCGGGCCGCCCAGCCGGCGGCCAGGATCAGGCCCAGGACGAAGACCAGGCTGATGGCGAAGCGAAGATAGGTCTCGAAATCCATGACGGTCCGTTTCTACACCCGGCCCATGCCGCGGGCGTAGCAGAATTCCACGTCCTCTTCCAGCCGGTCCAGGCTGTCCAGCATGGCTTCCAGCAGCGCCACCAGCTGGCGGCCTTCGTCGCGGGGCAACTCCAGCACCGCCTGGCAGGCGGATTCCAGTTCGGCCTGCACCGGCGCCAGGTCCACCATTTGGCCCTCGGCCAGCAGCCGGCGGGCGGTGCCGATGCGCTGGGCAACGGCCTCGAGGGCGGCAAGCACTTGGTCTTGGGTCATGGCCGGTCCTTTGTTTCACTGGGCGCCTGGCGCGGCGTCGGTACGGCCTGCCCATTGGCGCGGTACACATAGGCCAGGATCTCGGCCACGGCCATGAAGGCCTCCAGCGGGATCATGGAGTCCACGTCCACGGCGGCCAGCACCTCGGCCAGGTCGGCATCCTGGCGGACCTTGACGCCCTGGGCAAAGGCCAGCTCCAGGATTCGCTCGGCCAGATGGCCCCGGCCCGACGCCACCACCGTGGGCGCGTCGTCCTCGGTATCGGGGGCATAGCGCAGGGCCACGGCGATCTGCCGTTGGGGCCGGCGCCGGCCGTCGTCCTCCGGGGGCTTGTCGGTGATGTCCATCGGGTTGTCGCCGGCGCTTGCCTGGGCTATTCTTGCAAGGCTAAAGACTGCGCCGTGTCGCTTAAAAAAGCTTTAAGGGCAGAAGGTCCGAGAGGCGAAGCGATGCAGGGAACCGGCGCGTGGAAACGGCCCGCTTTACGCTTTGTTAAGCGGGATTCACGCACACTGACCAGTGAAGAACCGGAGCCCGGGCATGCTCGAAAACCTTACCCTGTTTCAGATGGCTAAGAAGCGGTTGGACTGGATCTCGCAGCGCCAGACGGTGCTGGCCGAGAACATCGCCAACGCCAACACGCCCGGCTATCGCTCCAAGGACCTGGAGCCCCTCAGCTTCAAGAAGCAGCTGCAGGCCTCGGGCCTGCAGATGGCCGCCACCAATCCCGCCCATTTCACCACCGAGCCGGCCAAGCCCGGCTGGGACGTGGAGACGGTGCGTAAGCCCTTCGAGACCTCGCCGGACAAGAACGACGTGGTGCTGGAAGAGCAGATGGCCAAGCTGGGCGAGGCCAAGAGCGCCTATGAGCTGGCCGCCGGCCTGATCAGCAAGCATGCTCGCATGATCAAGACGGCCGTTGGCCGCGGCGGCGGCGGTTAAGGCAAGGGGATGCAGCCATGGACGAGCTGAAAAAGGCCCAGCAGATCGCCATTTCCGGCATGAAGGTGCAGTCCGAGCGGCTGCGCGTGGTGTCCGAGAACCTGGCCAATGCCGACAGCCTGCCGCGCACCCCGGACCAGGAGCCCTATCGGCGCAAGATGGTCACCTTTCGGTCCGAGCTGGACCGCGAGAACGGCGTCAACCGGGTCAAGGTGGACAAGGTCACCGTGGACCGGTCCGACTTCCAGCGCAAATACGATCCGGCCCACCCGGCCGCCGATGCCGGCGGCTATGTGCTGGCGCCCAACGTGAATCCGCTGATCGAGCTGATGGACATGCGCGAGGCGCAGCGGTCCTATGAAGCCAATCTGAATGTGATCAACTCCACCCGGCAGTTGACCCAGCGCACCATCGACCTGCTGCGCTGATTAGGGGACTGATGCCATGACCACGCCCATTTCCAACGCCATCGCCGCTTATCAGGCCGCCACCTCGCCCAAGCTGGGCGGCGCCGAAAGCCCCGCCGCCGAGGTTGCCTCCACCGGCCAGACCTTCGGGGCCTTGCTGGACAAGGTGGGTACCGATGCCCTGCAGGCCCAGAAGACCGCCGAGGAGATGTCCAAGCAAGCAGTGGCTGGCAAGGCTGACCTGCGCGACGTGGTCACCGCCGTGCAGAATGCCGAACTGACCCTGGAAACGGTGGTTGCCGTGCGCGACAAGGTGATCAACGCCTATAACGAAATCCTGAAGATGCCGATCTGACGCCATGACCGAGGCCGAACTGCTCGAGGTGGCGCGCGAGGGCGTCCTGGTGATGATCAAGGTCGCCGCCCCCACCCTGCTGACCGGCTTGGTGGTCGGCCTCATCATCTCGCTGGTGCAGACCCTGGTGCAGGTCCAGGAAATGACCCTGACCTTCGTGCCCAAGATCCTCAGCGTGTTCGTGGCCCTGTTCGTGTTCCTGCCCTTCATGCTCAACGCCCTGATCGACTTCACCCGCGAGATGTGGCATCTGGCGGTGGTTGGCGGCTCCGGCTGACGGGGCTGGGGCCGTGCTGGCCGAATTTCTCGCCCTCGACCTGTTCCATTTCATGATGGTGTTCGCCCGCGTGGGCGCGGCGCTGATGCTGTTCCCCGGCATCGGCTCGACCATGTTCAGCCAGCGCGCCCGCCTGCTGTTGGGCCTGGCCATCTGCGTGGTGGTGACCCCGGTGGTGGCGCCCCTGCTGCCGGCCAAGCCGGCCAGCCCCATCGTGATCGCGCTCTATCTGCTGGGCGAGGTCACCGTGGGCGTGTTCTTCGGCATGCTGGTGCAGACCTTGTTGGCGGCGGCCACGGTGGCGGGCAGCTTCATCGCCATGCAGACGGGCCTGTCCAATGCCTTCACCTACGACCCCATCGCCCAGAACCAGAGCGCCCTGTTGACCGGCTTCCTGACCCAGGTGGCCATGATCCTGATGTTCATCACCGAGACCCACCATATGATGCTGCGGGCGGTGGTGGACAGTTATCAGGTGTTCGTGGCGGGCCGGCCGCTGCCCTTCGGCGACTGGAGCGACTTCCTGTCCCATGCCTTGTCCAAGAGCTTTGCCGTGGGCATCGAGCTGGCGGCGCCGCTGGTGGTTTTCGGCCTTCTGTTCTATGTTGCCATGGGCTTGCTGGCCCGCATCGCGCCGCAGGTGCAGGTGTTCTTTGTGATCCTGCCGCTGCAGATCTTCTTCGGGCTGGTGGTGCTGATGATCATGCTGCCCACCATGATGGTTTGGCTGATCCGCCACATCCAGGAAGGGCTGATGCCCTTCATCGGGGGATAAGGGATTGTCCGACGATCAGGATCCCGATTCCAAAACGGAAGAGCCGACAGAGAAACGGCTCAGCCAGGCCCGCGACGAGGGCCAATGGGCGGTTTCGCAAGAGCTGAAGCATCTGGCCGTGCTGTTCGCCGGCACCCTGATCGTGGCCTGGTTCTCGCCCTGGATGGCCACCCGCCTGCAGGGCATGCTGATCCCCGCCATCGAGGCGCCGCACCTGATCCGCGTCACCACCGTCGAGGAGTTGCAGACCTTGATGGGCGAGTGGTCGCTGGGCCTGTTCCTGATCATGGCCGGGCCCTGGGCGCTGCTTTTGGTGGCCATCTTCTCCACCTCGCAATTGCAGCAAGGCTGGATGATGGTCACCAAGAACCTCAAGCCCGACCTGAAGAAGCTGAACCCTTTGCAGGGCTTCAAGCGCATCTTCAGCCCGAAATCGGTGATCGAGTTGGTGAAGTCGGTAGCCAAGATCATCGTGGTGGGCGGCGTGGGCGCCATGGTCATCATTCCCCGGCTGGACGACATGCCGGCCCTGATCGGCATGGAACTGGGCCCCATCGCCCTTTACATCCACGATGCGGTGACTCAGCTGCTGCTGTGGTCGCTGGCCCCCATCGCCCTGATCGCGGCGGCCGACTATTTCTATCAGCGCCATACCTTCATGAAGAACATGCGCATGGCGAAGTTCGAGGTGAAGGACGAGCACAAGCAGGCGGAAGGCGACCCGCTGGTCAAGGGCAAGATCCGGTCGCTGCGGATGCAGAAGGCGCGCCAGCGCATGATGGCGGCGGTGCCCACCGCCGATGTGGTGGTGACCAACCCGACCCATTTTGCGGTTGCATTGAAATATGATCAGGAGACCATGCAGGCGCCGGTCCTGGTAGCCAAGGGCGTGGACGCGCTGGCCAAGCGCATCCGCGAGGAAGCCGACAAGCACGAGGTTCCCATCGTGGAGAATCCGCCGCTTGCCCGTGCCCTCTATGCTACGGTGGACCTGGATCGGGAAATTCCCCCGGAACACTACAAGGCTGTGGCAGAGGTGATCGGTTATGTCATGCGGCTCAAAGGCAAGCTCCGGCGCGTTTGAGCCGTTGCGCTCCCCGGCCGTCTGGACCATCGCCGGCGCCCTGTTCTCGCTCCTGGTCTGGGCGCTGCTGGTCGAGGCGGGGTTCATGCCCCTGGGCTTGGCCGTGGTGGGCGCCGCCGCCTTGGCGGTGGTGGTCAACGGCCTGACCGTGCTGGGCGCGCGGGCGCTGACCGCCGGCCGGCTGGCCGCCGTGCTCGAGGCCGACCGGGTGGCCCGCCTGCTGGTGGACGACGAGGGCGTGGAGCTGTACCGCAACAGCCGCGCCGCCGACCTGCTGGGCGAGGCGGACGACCCGCTGCAGGCGCTGCTGGACCGGCTCGAGGACGAACGCAGCCGCGAGGAGCTGGAGCGGCTGAAGCAGGTGCGCGGGGTGACCCAGCGGTGCGAGCTGTCGGTCACCGGCGCCAACGGCGCCCGGGAATGGTATGCGGTGGCGGTGCAGCCGGCGGCCGAGCCGAAGGGCGCGGTGCTGTGGACGGTCGAGGACATCTCGCCCCGGCGCGCCATCGACGAGACCCTGCGCCGCGATCACGAGATGCTGGCCGACTTCGTGGACTTCCTGCCGGTGGGCTTCTATTCCGCCGATGCCGAAGGCAAGTTCCGCCATGTGAACCACCGCCTGGCGGAATGGCTGGGCCAGCGCCCCGAGGACCTGGTGGGCCGCTCGGTGGAGGAGGTCTTGGGCGTCCTGCCCAATCCCGAGGACGACCGCCAGGAAATGCGCCTGAAAGGCCGCAATGACGAGGTGTTCCAGGCCTTCGTCACCCACAGCGTGTTCGACGAGGGCGGCGAGATGTTCACCCGCTCGGTGGTGGTGCGCGACCTGATGCCCGAGCGCAGCCTGGAACGCTCGCTGAAGAATGCCGAACGCCGTTTCCGCTGGCTGTTCGACGAGGCCCCGGTGGGCATCGTGCTGGTGGACCCGGACGGCACCGTGTCGGCCAGCAACGCCGCCTTCCTGGCCCTGTGCGGCCGGCCCGAGGAGGCGGTGGCCGGCCGGGCGGTTGAGGACTTCATCGCCCCCGACGACCGCGCCGCCCTGCGCGAGCTGTTGTCCAAGGTGCTGATGGGCACCAGCCCCGGCGGCCATTTGCAGGTGCGCCTGGGCGACAAGGCCGAGCTGGTGGCCTCGGCCTTCATCAGCCCTTCAGCCGAGGATGGCGCCGTATCGGGCCTGATCCTGCATTTCGTGGACATCACCGAGCAGAAGAACCTGGAGATCCAATTCGCCCAGAGTCAGAAGATCCAGGCCATGGGCCAGCTGGCGGGCGGCGTGGCGCACGACTTCAACAATCTGCTGACCGCCATCATCGGCTTCTGCGACCTGTTGCTGCAGCGTCACGGCCCCGGCGATCCCAGCTTCTCGGACGTGATGCAGATCAAGCAGAACTCCAACCGCGCCGCCAGCCTGGTGCGCCAGCTGCTGGCCTTCTCGCGGCGCCAGACCCTGCAGCCCAAGCTGATCGACCCCACCGACGCCCTGGCCGATTTGTCCGGCCTGCTGCGCCGCCTGCTGGGCGAGAAGATCGAGCTGAAGATGGTGCATGGCCGCGACCTGGGGCTGGTGCGGGTGGACCCCGGCCAGTTCGACCAGGTCATCATCAATCTGGCGGTCAATGCCCGCGACGCCATGAAGGGGGGCGGCGTGCTGACCGTGCGCACGGCCATGGAGCGGGTGGAACGTCCGATCCAGCGCGGCACCGAGCTGATGCCCGCCGGCGATTATGTGATGATCGAGGTGCGCGACACCGGCGTGGGTATCTCCAAGGACCATCTGGGCCGCATCTTCGAGCCCTTCTTTTCCACCAAGAAGGTGGGCGAGGGCACCGGCCTGGGCCTGTCCACGGTCTATGGCATCCTGCGCCAGACCGAAGGCTTCGTGTTCGTGGACTCCGAGCCGGGGCAGGGCGCCTGCTTCTCCATCTATCTGCCGCGCACCGAGCCCGAGGCCGCCGCCCAGGCCAAGGCCCCCGTGGTGGCCGAGCCGGCGCCCGCCGCCGCCGACCTGACCGGCGCCGGCACCGTGCTGCTGGTGGAGGACGAGGACGCGGTGCGGCTATTCGGCTCGCGGGCGCTGCGCAACAAGGGCTATCGGGTGCTTGAGGCCAATTGCGGCGAGGACGCGCTCGAGGTGCTGAAGGCCGAGGAGCAGATCGACGTGCTGGTCACCGATGTGGTGATGCCCGGCATGGACGGGGCCACCCTGGCCCGCCTGGTGCGCATGGAACGGCCCGAGATCCGGGTGATCATGGTCTCGGGCTATGCCGAGGATGTGGCTCTGGGGGATGTGTCGGGCGAGGACGGGGTGCATTTCCTGCCCAAACCCTTCACCCTGAAACAGCTGGCCGGCAAGCTCAAGGAAGTGCTGGAGGCATGAGCCCGCCCGGCGGCCTGGACGATCTCGAGGATGCCCGCGCCCTGCTGCGGGCCGGCGAAAGCTCGGAGGCCGCCCGCCAGTTCCGCCGGCTGCTGGCCGAGAACCCCACCGACCTGGCCGCCCTGGACGGGCTGGGCCGCGCCGCCTATGCCGCCCGCGACCTGGACACCGCCGAACAGGCCTTTCGCCTGCTGGCCGCCGTGCATCCGGGCGCCGATCCGCAGGGCACCTGGGGCGTGGTGCTGCTGGAGCTGAACCGCGCCGCCGAGGCCGAGACGGTGCTGGCCGAGGCGGTGCGCCGGGCCCCCGCCGATGCCGTCTGGCTGATGAACCATGGCAACGCCCTGCGCGCCCTGGGCCGCGAGGACGAGGCCGCCAGGCGCTATCGTGCCGCGCTGGCCGCCGATCCGGCCTTGGCCGAGGCGGCGCTGAATCTGGGCGACCTGCTGCACGGCCAGGGGCTGTGGCGTCAGGCTGACGAGGCTTGGGCGGCGGCCCAGGCTGTCCGCCCCGGCTGGGCCATGGTGCGCTGGAAGCGGCTGTTCGCGCCGCTGCCCACCCTGGCCGAGTCCGAGGCCGAGGTGGAGGCCTGCCGGGCCGAATTCGCCCGCCGGCTGCAAGCCTTCGCCGACGATCCGCCGCCGGATTTTTCGCTGGCCACCGTGGGGCTGGCGCAACCCTTCCTGCTGGCCTATCAGGGCCGCGACGATGCGGCGCTGATGGCGCTCTATGGCGGGCTGGTGGAGGCGGCGGCGCAGCGCAGCCTGCCCCATCACCGGGTTCCGCTCTATCGCCCGCACCATCGCGGCGAGCGGCTGCGGGTGGGCTTTGCCTCGGCGTTCTTTTCCAGCCATTCGGTCTGGAAGATCCCCTTGCGCGGCTGGATCGAGGGGCTGGACCGCAGCCGCTTCGAGGTCTTCTGCTATCACCTGGGCAGCCGCCGGGACGAGGCCACCGGTCAGGCCGCTGTTGCCGCCGACCATTTCCGCAAGGGACCCCGGGACCTGCCCGGCTGGGCCGACTGCATCGCCGACGACCAACTGCATGTGCTGATTTATCCCGAGATCGGCATGGACCCCTTGACCATTCAACTGGCCGCCCTGCGCCTGGCTCCGCGCCAGGCGGTGGGGCTGGGCCATCCCCAGACCACCGGCCTGTCCACCATGGACGCCATGCTGTCCTCGGCCCTGATGCAGCCCGCCTTTCCCGCCGAAGGCTGGCGCGAGCAACTGGTGCCCTTGCCCGGCATCGGCGTGGCCTACGAGCCCCGTACGCCCCATCCCCATGCCGCCAGCCGCGCCGACCTGGGCATCGAGGACGAGGCGGTTCTGTTCTGGTGCTGCCAATACATCAGCAAATATCAGCCGCGCCATGACTGGATCTTTCCCGCCATCGCCCAGGCCCTGCCCCAGGCCCGTTTCCTGTTCCTCGGGCCTTTGCGCGGCACCGAGGGCTTTGCCATCCTGCGCCGCCGGCTGACCGCCGCTTTTGCCGACCGCGGCCTGGATGCCGAGCGCCATGTGCGCCTGCTGCCGCGCCTGACCACCGCCCAGTTCGATGCGGTGGGGCGGGCCTGCGACCTGTTCCTGGACAATCCCGGCTGGTCCGGCTTCAACAGCTGCCTGGAAAGCCTGGCCCTGGGCCTCCCGGCGGTGACCTGCCGGGGCCCCAGCGTGCGCGCCAACCACGCGGCGGCGGTGCTGCGGCGGATCGGCCTGGATGACTGCGTGGCCGATGACCCGCAAGGGCTGGTGGAGCTGGCCGTGCGCCTGGGCGCCGACCCGGCGGCGCGGGCGGCTTTGTCCACCCGGATCAAGCAGGGCCTGCCCGCCCTCTATGCCGACCAGGAGCCGGTGCGGGCGCTGGAAGAGTGGTTGCTGGGGTAGGGGGCAGCTTCAAGCCGCCCGCAGATGCTCCAAAAACCGCCGCACCTCGTTCTGGAGGGTCATGGCGCGCGTGCCCAGGGCCTCGGCGGAGTCCTGCACCTCGTGGGCGCCCTTGCCGTTCTGGCGGGCGATGCTGGACACTTCCTCGATACCTTCGCTGACCAGTTGCACGCCCTGTGCGGCCCGTTCGGTGTTGGTAGAGATTTCCGATGTGGCGGCGTTCTGCTGTTCCACGGCGCTGGCGATGGTCGATGCGATCTCGTGGATGCCGGAAATGGCCTGGGTGATCTCCTCGATGGCGCCCACGGTCTGGGTGCTGGTCTGCTGCACGCTGGCGATCAGGGTGCCGATCTCCTGGGTTGCCTTTTCCGTCTGGGCAGCCAGGTTCTTCACTTCGCCGGCCACCACCGCAAAGCCCTTGCCCGCATCACCGGCACGGGCTGCCTCGATGGTGGCGTTCAGGGCCAGCAGGTTGGTCTGGTTGGCGATGTGCTGGATCAGCTCCACCACCTGGGCGATCTTGGCCGTGGCGTCGCTCAGGGCGGCGGCGTTCTGCCGGCTGCGTTCGCCGCGGTCCAAGGCGGCGCCGACGATTCCCAAGGAATGGGCGGCCTGGCGGCCGATCTCCGCGATGCTGGCGGCCAGTTCCTCGGTGGCGGCGGCTACGGTCTGCACGCTGGCATTGGCTTCCTGGGCACCGCTGGCCACGTCGTCCGACCGGCCCGACAGGCCGTCGGCTTCATGGGCGATGCCGCCGGCGGTCTGGCGCATGCGCTCGGCCGACCGGGCCACATCCTCGACCACCGTCTGCACCGTACGCTCCATTTCGACCGCCATGTCCAGCAGGGCCTGGCGCCGTTCCTGCGCGGCCCGCTCCTCGGTGTCGCGCTGCTCGGCTTCCAGCCGAAGGCGGTCCAGGGCGTTCTGGCGGAACACCTCCAGGCTGCGGGCCATGCCGCCGATCTCGTCCACCCGCCCGGTGCAGGGGATGGCGGCGTCCAGGTTGCCCTGGCTCAGGGTCTGCATGCGCCGCTGGATGGCCTGCAACTGGCTGGCGATGCGGCCGATGATCAGCCGGCTGCCCAGCCCGACCACCAGGAAGGCCAGGGTGGCGGCGATGCCCAAATCCAGCAGCAGTTCATGCACCACCGCCAGATATCCTGCTTCATTCAGGCCCACATAAAGGATGCCCACCACCGCGCCGGTCTTGTCCAGGATCGGGTCGTAGGCGGTCAGGTAACGCTGTCCCAGGATGTCGGCCTCGCCGCGATAGGGCTTCCTGGCTTTCAACACCGCGTCATGGACCGGCCCGGGAGCCAGCTGGGTGCCAACGGCCCGGGTGCCGTCAGCCTTCTTGACCGTGGTGGACAGCCGGGTGTCGCCCACGAAGATGGTGGCGCTGGCATGCACCAGGGCGCTGATCTTGTCCACCACCGCATGGTCCTGGGCCACGTCGCGCCCGCCGACCAGCAGGCGGCCGTCGGCCACGGTGATCTCGGCCGCCGGATCTGGGCGCAGCACCTGCCAGGCCACGGCAATGTCCTCTTCCAGCCGGTCGTGGGCCTGCTCCATCATGCCGTTCAGGGTCAGGTGATAGACCGTGGCCGACACCGCCGCCATCAGCACCGCCAGGCTCAGAAGATTGAAGCCGATGATTTTCCGTCCAATGGACAGCCGGTCCAGAAAGGTGGCCATGGCAACCGTCTCCCCGCGAGTACAGATCCAATCCCGTACATAGAGGTTATGCCCTCGGGCACAGGGGGGTAGTTATCTTTCGGCCCAAGATCCTCGTTCTTTAGGAGGAGACCCCGCCCGCCCAGCCCAGCCAGAGAGCCGCCAGCACCAAGGCGCCCAGGGTCATGGGGATGCCGCAGCGGGCATGGTCGGCGAAGGACAGCCGCACCCCGGCGGCGGCGGCGCGCTCGGCCACGATGATGTTGGCCAGGGACCCCACCAGCAGGAAATTGCCGGCCAGGGTGGACAGTACCGCCAGGGCATAAAGTGCATCCTGGGGGGCGCCGGGCCAGACCGACAGGATCAGCATGACGGCGGGTACATTGCCGATGGTGTTGCTGGCCGCCAGCAGAAGCGGCGTCATCACCGACAGCCGCTCGAGCCCCAGGCCGTGGGCGGTCATCCAGTCCAGCCCCCGGGCCGCCAGCCCGGTGGCGGCAAAGGCGTCGGTAATCACGAACAGCGCGGCGAACAGCAGCAACAGATGCCAGTCCACCATGCCGATCATGGCCCGGCTGGAGAGGCGCCGGCTGACCAGCAGCAGGCCGGCCACCGCCAGCGCCCCCAGTTCGCGCGGCAGGTCGGTCATGAACAGCCCCACCAGGGCCGCCACCGCCGCCAGTCCCTTGGTGGTCTGCCAGCGGTCGGCGGCGGGCGGGTCGGCGGCGGGCGGGGCGGCGGGCTGGTCCAACTCGCGCCGCCAGACCCAGGCCACGACGGCATAGACCAACAGGCAGCCGGCCAGCGCCGGCGGTCCGCCGGCCCACAGGAAGGCCCAGAAATCCAGCCCGCCGGTCTGGGCAATCA
>CAYOKN010000024.1:13052-19378 GCA_964404545.1 uncultured Rhodospirillaceae bacterium
CCGCCTGCCAGCCCGATCAGCAGCGGCCGGGGGTCCAGCCCGCGCTGGCGTGCGCCCACGGCCAGGATGGGCGCCATGGCAAAGGCCACCACGTCATTGGCCAGCAGCGCCGCCAGCAGGGCCGAGGCGCCCACGGTCAGGGCCAGCAGCCGCCGGGCGCTGCCCGCCGAGGCGGCGATGCGGCCGGCCACCGCGTCATAAAAGCCGGCGGCCTGGAACTGGCTGGAAACGATCATCAGCGCGAAGAGCAAAAGCAACGTGGGCAGGTCCACGGCTTGGCTCAGCCCCTCTACCTCGACTCGCCCGAAGGCCAGCAGTGCCACCATGCCCAGCACGGCAATGCCGGTGCGGTCCAGTTGCAGGCCGGGCAGCCGGCCCAGGGCCATGCCCAGATAGACCAGCAGGAAGACGAGGACGGTCAGGTGATCCATGGCGGGCATTATCGCAGGGATAACGGCCCCGCCAAGGGTGGCGTTTTGGGCAGGACCGTTTATAGTTCGTTCCATGTCCGACCCTTTTCGACTGGATGATGACGACGGCGCGCCCGTTGCCCATGGCGGAGCCCGTGCCGGTGCCATTCCCGCCGCTCCCATCCCCGTGCCCACCCCGTGGCTGGAGGGGCTGAACCCCGAGCAGGCCCGCGCGGTGCAGACCACCGAGGGGCCGGTCCTGGTGCTGTCGGGCGCCGGTACCGGCAAGACCCGGGTGCTGACCACCCGGCTGGCCAATATCCTGGCCCAGAACCAGGCGCGCCCGTGGGAGATCCTGGCGGTCACCTTCACCAACAAGGCTGCGCGCGAGATGCGCGAGCGGCTGATGGCCATGGTGGGCGGCCTGGGCGAATCGGTCTGGCTGGGAACCTTCCACGCCTTGGGGGTGCGGCTGTTGCGCCGCCATGCCGAGCTGGTGGGATTGCAATCCGGCTTCACCATCCTGGACACCGACGACCAGCTGCGCCTGTTGAAGCAGGTGATGGAAGCCGAGAGCGTGGACGGCAAGAAATGGCCGGCCCAGGCCCTCATGGGCATCATCCAACGCTGGAAGGACAAGGGCCTGAGCCCCGAGCGGGTGGGCGCCCGCCCCACCGACGGCGACGCCGCCGAATGGGCGGGCGGCCGCGCGGCGCAGCTCTATGCTGCCTATCAGGAACGCCTGAGGTTCCTGAACGCCTGCGACTTCGGCGACCTGCTGCTGCACTGCCTGACCCTGTTCCAGGAGCATCCCGAGGTGCTGGAACAGTATCAGCGCAGCTTCAAATACATCCTGGTGGACGAATACCAGGACACCAACGTGGCGCAATATCTGTGGTTGCGTCTGCTGGCCCAGAAGCACAAGAACATCTGCTGTGTCGGCGATGACGATCAGTGCCTGGCGCAGGGCACCCGTATCCGCATGGCCGACGGCAGCGAAAAGGCCATCGAGGATGTCCTGGTGGGCGATGCCGTGCTGTCGGCCCAGGGCGGCGGCGCCTTCGGCCCGGCCTTCGTCAGCCGCACCTATCGGCGCGAGCATGCGGGCGAGTTGGTCGAGATCGAGATGGCGGACGGCACCAAACTGGTCAGTACGCCCGAGCACCGTCACTTCGCCGGCTACCGGCTGGGCGAAGCGCCGCAGCTGCATTTCACCTATCTGATGCACAAGCGGGGTTATGGTTTCCGCCTGGGGACCTCGCAGACCTATACGCGCGGGCAGGTCCGGCCTGTGCTGGGCTATGAGCAGCGCTGCCGCGCCGAGCACGCCGACGCGCTGTGGATCCTGTGCACCCATCCGTCCGAGAACGAGGCGCGCTACCAGGAATACACGCTGTCCCTGGACCATGGCATTCCGACGCTGCCCTTCGTGGCGCGGCCCGGCAGTTCGACCAAGGGGATGGTCCATGACCAGGCGATTCTGGACCGCCTCTTCGCCGAGCGGGCGACTGAGGCGGCGGGCGACCGCGTGCTGGCCTCCTTTGGCCTGTCGCGGGCCTATCCGCACTATCGTCCGCAGAGCTGCAGCGGCCGGCGCCGCAATGTGACGGTGACCCTGTGCGGCGAGAGGCGCGACCGCAGTCCGCTGCATCGCATCTCCATCATCGGCAGCGATCCCGCCGACGCCGACCGGCTGCGGGCCATAGGGCTTTCGGTCCGGCCCGTGAAGAAGGCGAATGCGGGCTGGCGGTTCGAAACCGCCATGGCCGACCTTCCGGCGCTGATGGCGATCGTGGACAGTATTCGCGCGGCGTTCGACGGCGATGTGGCGGTGGTCCAATATGGCCGCTTCGGCAGCGGTATGGCCGAAGAGCCCGAAGAGGCCCTTGAGGTCATGGAGGAGGGCGATCTTGCCGTTGCCGTCCGGCCCGTCCTGCGCACGCGAAGCAGCCTTCCCATGCTTCCCGCCTCGGCGGTGCGCGTGGGCATGTCCATGTTCCGGGCCGACGGCAGCCTGTCGATGGTGCAGGCCGTGCGCACCGTCGCCGGCGGTGGTCCGGTCCACGATCTGGACATCACCCGCACGCACAACTTCATCGCCAACGGCATCGTTACCCACAACAGCATCTATTCCTGGCGCGGCGCCGAGGTGGCCAACATCCTGCGCTTCGAGAAAGACTTTCCCGGCGCGGCGGTGATCCGGCTGGAAAGCAATTACCGCTCGACCCCGCGCATCCTGGCCGCCGCCAGCCATCTGATCGCCCATAACGAGGACCGGCTGGGCAAGACCTTGCGGCCCGGACTTCAGTCGGACGACGAGGGCGAGAAGATCCAGCTGCGGCTGGTCTGGGACGGTGAGCAGGAAGCCCGCACCGTGGTCGAGCAGATCGAATGGCTGCAGCGCGACGGCCACAAGCTGTCGGAAATGGCCATCCTGGTGCGCGCCGGCTTTCAGATGCGCGAGTTCGAGGAACGGCTGCTGACCACCGGCGTGCCCTATCGCGTGGTGGGCGGCCCGCGCTTCTACGAGCGCCAGGAAATCCGTGATGCCCTGGCCTATTTTCGGGTGATCGCCCAGCCCGCCGACGGGCTGGCCTTCGAGCGGATCGTCAATGTGCCCAAGCGCGGCCTGGGTGACGCGACCCTGCAGCAGGTGCATCTGCTGTCGCGGGCGCAAGGTCTGCCGCTGACCGAAGCGGCGCGTCGCCTGTGCGAGACCGACGAGTTGAAGCCCAAGCCCCGCGCCACCCTGGGCGGGCTGATCCAGGACTTCGACCGCTGGCGCAGCCTGATGGGCGGCCTGCACCACCGCGAACTGGCCGAGACGGTGCTGCAGGAGTCCGGCTATCTGGATATGTGGCGCAAGGAAAAGGACAAGTCGCCCGAGGCCCAGGGGCGGCTGGAGAATCTCAAGGAACTGCTGGGCGCGATCGAGGAATTCGAGAGCCTGCCGGCCTTCCTCGAGCATGTGGCCCTGGTCATGGAGAACGAGGCCGACCCCGATGCCGACCGGGTGGTGCTGATGACCCTGCATGGCGCCAAGGGGCTGGAATTCGACACTGTGTTCCTGCCCGGCTGGGAGGAAGGCGTGTTCCCGCACCAGAAGGCCCTGGACGAGCAGGGGCAGAAGGGGCTGGAGGAGGAGCGGCGGCTGGCCTATGTGGGCTTGACTCGGGCGCGCAAGCGGCTGTTCATCAGCCATGCCTCGTCGCGGCGCATCTATGGCCAGTTCCAGCAGTGCCTGCGCTCGCGCTTCGTGGACGAACTGCCCGCCAGCCATGTGGAGGCCCATTCCGACGTGCAGTTCGGCCTCTATGAGCAGGGCAGCGACTGGGGCGGCTGGAATGCCCGCCCCATGCGCAAGGCCGAAGCGCCCGCCACCGGGTTCAAGCCCGTTTCCAAGGGCGGCGGGATGAGCCGGGGCGATCGGGTGTTCCACCAGAAGTTCGGCTATGGCACGGTGCTGGCTGTGGATGGCAACAAGCTGGACATTGCCTTCGACAAGGCGGGCCAGAAAAAGGTCGTGGATGTTTTCGTCTCGCCGGTGGATGCGGCGGGTTCCTAGAGGGGTTGTGAGTATGATTGCTTCGGTCAAGGCGGTTCCTGACATCTGGCGCATCGAGATCACGGTGCCCGAGCAGGCGGTGGCCGCCTTCGAGGTGGCGCTCGAGCGCCATGCGGATACGGTGTCCTGGTTCATGGTGGACGCGCCCAAGGATGACACCCGCGAGGACACCGTTTCGTCCGAACATTGGTATCTTGAGGGGTTCTGCCGCGAGGCCCCCGACCGCGCCGCCCTTAATGCCTCGCTGGCGGTGACCGCCGCCGCCATCGGCGTGGGCCTGCCCGACGTGCATATCAGCCGCGTCCCCAACATGGATTGGGTGACCGAGAACCTGCGCAACTTCCCGCCGATCACCGCCGGCCGCTTCTTCGTGCATGGCTCGCACTGGCAGGACGGCGTGCCGATGGGCAGCATTCCGCTGAAGGTGGATGCCGGAACGGCGTTCGGCTCGGGCGAGCATGCCACCACCTGGGGCTGTCTGTCGGCCCTGCATGACCTGGCCAAGAGCCGATCCTTCCGCCGGCCCGCCGACATCGGCTGCGGTTCGGGCATCCTGGCCATCGCCTGCGCCAAGACCTGGCATGTGCCGGTGCTGGCGGTGGACATCGACCCGGCGGCGGTGCGGGTGGCAAAGATCAATGCCGGCCTGAACGGCGTGCGCGACCTTGTGACCACTGGCGTGTCCAATGGCTACAAGAACCGTATCGTGCCCGAGAACGGCAAATACGACCTGATCTGCGCCAATATCCTGGCCCGTCCCCTGACCAAGATGGCCGCCGACCTTGCCGCCAATCTGGCCCCGAACGGCGTCGCCATCCTGTCGGGCCTCTTGTCCCGGTCCGAGAATTATGTGCTGGCCGCCCATCGGATGCAGGGCCTGACCCTGAAGCGCCGCTACGCGGTCAATGGGTGGAATACTCTGGTGATCGGCCGGTAAAACCATTTGGGGTCGGGGGCGCGCGCCCCCACATGAAGACCATGGGTTCCGTTAACCGGAAGGAATGACATGGCTGACCCCTCCACTCCCTCCCGCCCCAGCCAGGCCCAGTCGCAGCCGACCGTGGGCCAGAAGGATCTGGACGCCGAGGCGCGCCGCGCCCGCAAAGAGCGCGTTCCCGAGTACCTCAGCGAGGACGAGCGGGGACAAGACGACATCGCCAAGCAGTCGGAAGACAGCTTCCCCGCCAGCGACCCCCCCTCCTTCACGCCCCAGCGGCACGAGGGCCAGCCTCGCAAGCCCGGCAAACACTGACCAAGCCCCCCGCCCTTCCGGCGGGGGTTTCTCTTATACCCGCATCACCATCCGGCCAAAGCCGCCCGGACCCAGGGTGGCGCCTGCGGCGGCACAGCCGCCGAAGGCGGCGCCCACCACGCCGGGGGTGCCGGCGTCCACGCCGGCCAGATAGAGGCCGGGCAGGGGCGTGCGCGGGCCCAGCCAGCCCATCTCCTGCAGCCGGGCCGGGGTCATGGGCAGGCCGTAGATGGCGCCCCGGTCATGGCCGACGAAGCGGGTGATGGTGGCCGGGGTGCCCAGTTCCTGCCAGCGCACCAGCTTGGCCAAGCCGGGCAGCATCTGGTCGGCCTGGTCCAGCAGCCGCCGGGCGAAGCGGTTCTTCACCTCGGGATCGCTCCAATCGGCGGTCTCGGGCGGGCAGAAGGCGATCACCTCGGCGGTATGGGCCAGGGGCTGGGACGTCTTCAGGGATGGAAAGGACAGAAAGCAGCCTTGGCCGGCGGTGGCGTCCAGGTCCCAGCCCGGATGCAGCCACAGATTGCCGGCGGTGGCGCCCACGCTGCGCGGATCGTCCGACAGGCCCAGGAACAGCGACAGCGACGAATAGGGCGCCGGATGGGCCGCCAGCCGCGCGGCCAGGGCGCCGCCCCATTCGGGCGGCAGCAGCCGGCCATAGGTGGCCAGGGCGCCGATGGCCGAAATCACCACCGGGGCCCGCAGCACCAGCCTCTGCTCGGAGCCCCGGCGCCGCAGGCTGGCCTCGATGCCATCGGCCCGCCGGTTCTTGACCAGAACCCGCTGCACGGTACAGCCCCGGATCAACTCGCCGCCGGCAGCCTCGACCCGCAGCAACGCCGCTCGGGCGATCATCGAGGCGCCGCCCTCGGGATAATAGCCGCCCTGCCGGTAGTGGTCGGTGACCAGGGCGTGGGCCATGATGTCGCTCTGGCTCGGCGGCAGGCCGTAATCGCCCCAGCGGGCGGTCAGCACGGCGGCCAGCCGGGGCTCCAGGCCCAGGCCGGCCAGTACCTGGGCGGTGCTGCGGCCATCGAAGCGGCTGAACAGCCCCAGCGCCCGGCCGGCATGTCGCAGCGGCATGGGCAGGTCGCTCGCCGCC
>CAYOKN010000025.1:0-18988 GCA_964404545.1 uncultured Rhodospirillaceae bacterium
GCCAGATGGTGCAGTTGTCCAACCTGGTGCGGATCGAGGAGCGGGTGGCCCCGCGTGAGCTGAACCGCTTCAACCAGCTGCGCTCGGCCACCATTTCGGCCAATGTGACGCCGGATTACGCCCTGGGCGATGCGGTGGCCTTTTTGGAAGAGGTGGCCGGGCGGGTACTGCCCGACACGGCCCAGATCGACTATGACGGCCCCACCCGCGAGTTCAAGGACTCCAGCGCAGGCATGTATTTCACCTTCGTGCTGGCGCTGTTCTTCATCTATCTGGTGCTGGCGGCGCAGTTCGAGAGCTTCGTCGATCCGCTCATCATCATGCTGACGGTGCCTCTTTCGATGACCGGCGCCCTGCTGGCCTTGAAGCTGACGGGGCACACCCTCAACGTTTACAGCCAGATTGGTCTGGTGACCCTGGTGGGCCTGATCACCAAGCACGGCATCCTGATCGTGGAGTTCGCCAATCAGCTCCGCGAGCAGGGCCGCAGCCTGCACGAGGCGGTGATCGAGTCCGCCGCGCTGCGCCTGCGCCCCATCCTGATGACCACGGGCGCCATGGTGCTGGGTGCGGTGCCGCTGGCCTTTGCCGCCGGTGCCGGCGCCGAAAGCCGCCAGGCTATTGGTTGGGTGATCGTGGGCGGCCTCGCCCTCGGCACGGTGCTGACCCTGTTCGTGGTGCCGGTGGCCTACAGCTTCCTGGCCCGCCGCGAGCGTCCGGACGCCATGGAAGCGGCTGCGGCGCAGGACAAGGCCGCCACGCCGGCCCAGTGAGGGCAGGGGCCTCCCGCCGGAAAGGGAGGCCCCGTGTCCATCCGCCACGAACCATCCCGTCTTTGGCGCCGCCGTCTGGGCGCCCTGTTGACCGTCGCGGTCTTTGCCCTGGCCTTGTGGCTGATCAGCAAGGCCCTGGCGCGCTATGACCTGGACGACATCCTGGGCGCCTTGTCCGCCACGCCCGCCACCACCTTCGGCATGGCGGTGCTGTTGGCGGTCAGCAGCGTCTTTGCCTTGGGCGGGTTCGACTGGCTGGCCATCCGCCATCTGGGCCGGGTCATGCATCCTTGGCGGGTTTTCCTGGGTTCATTCATGTCCCACGGGGTCAGCCACACCGCCGGTTTCGCCGCCCTGACCGGCGGCGCTATCCGCTATCGGGTATTCTCGGCCGGCGGGCTGACGGCGCCCGAGGTGGCCCATGTGATCGCCTTCTGCGGCGTCACCTTTTTTCTGGGCGCCGCCAATATGTTGGCCATCACCCTGATCGCCGAGCCGGGTATGCTGGCCCAGGCCTCGGGCCTTTCGGCAGGCCTGGTGCGGGGTATCGGAATCGCCGTGGCGGCGGCGGTGCTGGTCTATCTGGTGGGTACGGCCACCGTGCGCCGCTCGCTCAGCCTGTTCGGCCATCCCGTCCAGATGCCGCCCTTGCGCGTGGGCCTGGCGCAGCTGGCGGTGGTGGCCATCGAGATCAGCCTGGCCGCCGCCGCGCTTTTCATCCTGATCCCCGACCCCGGGTTGCCCTTCTGGGCCTTCGTGGGCGTCTATGTGGTCGGCAATATTGCCGGTTTCTTGACCCATGTACCGGGCGGGTTGGGGGTGTTCGATGGGGTGGTTGTGCTGCTGACGCCCAATGCTCCGCCCCATGAGGTGATCGGGGCGCTGCTGCTGTTCCGGGTGGCCTATAACCTGGTGCCGCTGGCTATTGCCCTGGTGATTCTGGCCCTGTACGAGGCCCTGGAGCGGGTCCCGGCGGCCCGACCGATGGCCGACTCCTTCGTGGAAGAGGACTTGACCGAGCCATTGCTGTCGGCCCTGGCCCTGGTGTCCGGCGCCGCTTTGCTGACGGTCAGCGCGGTGCCGTTGGAGCATCCCTGGGGCTGGGGCATGGTGGCCATGGGCGTGGGCGCCGTTTGCGGCGCCGGCCTCTTGCTGCTGGCGCGCGGGCTGGGGCGGCGCTATCGCCTCAGCTATTGGGGCGTGGCGGCGCTGCTGGCGGTGGGGGCGGTGGCCATGCTGGCGGCGGGCAAGGAGGAACTGGCCCTGGGGCTGGGCCTCAGCCTTCTGCCGGTACTGGGCGCCTGGCCGCGTTTCGCGCACCGGCCCTGGCGGCTGCCCCGGCTGACGCCGGCCTGGTGGGCGGCAGTGGCGGCGCTGCTCATGGCTGCCCTTTGGCTGACCCTGTTCGCCGCCAAGCTCGAACGTCTGCCGCCCTGGGCATCGCTGGCGGGCTTGGGGGCGGCGGTGCTGCTGGCCGTGGCCCATGCCGTCTGGCAGACCACCGCCGGCCGCCGCCGCCCCTGGGAAGCCGTGGATTAGAGAGCTAGACGATTCCGGCCAGGGACAGGATGGCGATAATCACCACCACCACACCGATGATGTAGAAAATGCTCCGCATTTGGCTCCTCCCTTCAGGACCTAGGCCAGGAAACAGCCCGAATGGCCCCGGCGTTCCCGCGCATTTGTCCGCATAGGAGAGAGCCGCATACGCAAGCGGATAGGGGGGTACTTCTTCCCTGGAAATCCTATCCCAGGAGGGATACCTATTCACTCGTAACGAACGCCGTATCTCCTTCAGTAGCGATAGGGAAATAGCCATGTTCGACTTTGCTAGCCCCACCGAGTCGCCCGTCGAAACTTTCGTCGATGCCGGGGATGTCAAGCGCAATAATGGTCTGCGGCGTTTCGATACCTATATGATCTATCGTGACGGCCGGCCCTTCATGATGGTGAACGCGGCTCTGCTTCACGTCTGCACCATGGTCCAGCGCTTCGCCCATTCGCAGGCCGACTTTGCCTGGACCTTCAAGGAGTGCGAGCATCCCTGATGCTCCACGCATCCGGAACCGATCCGGATCCTTCTTCCTGTCTCCTCCCAAACTGGAAAGCCCGACCCGTCAAGCGGTCGGGCTTTTTTTTGGGGAAGATGGCGGATGGGGTGGGATTCGAACCCACGGTAGGCTTGCACCTACGGCGGTTTTCAAGACCGCTGCCTTAAACCACTCGGCCACCCATCCGCGAAGGGGCCTTATTTAGCGCCCGCCGGGGTGGGATGTCCAGGGGCGGGCTAATGGCCCACCGCGAGCAGCAGCGGGGCCACGGTGCGGGCCCAGTGGTCGTCGTCGTTTTGGGCTCGGCGGGCGATTTCGTCGCGAGCCAGGCGTTGGATGGGCAGGCCGTCGGCATTGGGATCGATGGCGATCACCAGCACGCGGCGGGTGGGCAGCGTGGCCAGCCATTGCTTCAGCATGGGTCACCTTTCCCCAGTTCCTGGGCAAGCGGTTCGACCACCATATGGCGCCAAAATTGTGCAGTGCAACAAGAAACTTCGGTGAAACACCCCAAGGTGTTGTTCCACCTGGAGGATTTCAGACCCGCACGCGCCCTAGGATGATGTCCAGCACATGCCGGCCCTCGGGCCAGTCGCCGTGGCCGGACTCCACATTGATATGGCCGGCATTGCCGGCGTCCACGAAGCCGGCACCCCAGCGGGTGGCGAAGACGCGGGCCCGTTCGAAGCTGCAATAGGGATCGGTGCGGCTGGCCACCACCGTGGCGGGGAAGGGCAGCGAGCGCAGGGGGATGGGGGCGAAACCACCAATCACCGGCGGCGCGGTGTCGGCCTCCACGTCGGCGGGGGCCACCAACAGGGCGCTGGCAATCTTTCGCGCCGACATGCCGGGACGGGTGCTCCAATGTACGGCGGCGATACAGGCCAGGCTGTGCGCCACCAGCACCGCCGGTGGCGGAGCGTCGGACACGGCCCGTTCCATGGCGTTGATCCAGGATTCGCGGTCGGGATTGTTCCAGTCGTCCTGCTGCAGGCGCCGGAAGTTGCCCTTGGCTTGCCACAGGCTTTGCCAATGCTGGGGTCCGGAATTGCCCAGACCGGGGGCGATCAGGACGGTGGGGCGGATCATCGCTTATTCCTTGGTCTTGCCCATATGTGGGCAACAATCGTGACGCAAATCGCTGGCACTATGGCATAAAGCATGGGTTGGTCCAGCATTTGCCCATGCCCCCTGGGATATGGCATGCTGCGCACCGGCCGGGAGGGATGATGGCAACGATCAAGCATGGCGTGGCTTGGCGATTGGCGGTTGGTTTGGCCGCCATCACGGTCTTCACGCTGGTGGCGGGACTGACCGCGCTGGGAACCTTCGAGCGCCTGGGCGCCGGGGTGGCCCGCATTTCCGGCCAATCGCTGCCGAGCCTGACCCTGGCATCGCGCATGGCGCGCGAGGCCGAAAGTGTCATCGCCAATGCGCCGGCCCTGGTGAATTCCGACAATCAGTTCGTGCGCGAAACGGTGTCGAGGCGGATCTCGGATCAGATCGCCCAGATGACCGACTGGTTGGACGCGCTGGAGGCGGCTGGCGGTCCGGCGGATCGGGTGAACGCCATGCGCCGGCATCAGGCCGAGCTGGTGACGGCCTTGAGCGCATTGGACCATACGGTGTCGCTGCGCATCAGCGCCGATGCCAGGCTGGCCGAGGCCAGTGCGGTGATTCCCGACTTGAACAGCCGCGTTCAGACCGTCCGGCGCCAGGCTGATCCCGGCCTGCGCGGCGCCGATCGCTGGAGCGAGCATCTGACCGAGGCCCTACTGTTGGCCGCCAACGGCCTGCGCGCCCCGAACCTGTCCGGACTGGACCGCAGCCGCCAGGATGTGGACCGCGCTCTGGCGGCCGCCTCCTCGGCGCTAAGCGGATCGGCGGCAGACCTGGAGCGGCTGGTGGCGGTGGAGCAGGAATTGCGCACCCGTCTGCTGGGCGAGGAGGGCCTTTTGGCCCTGCGGATCAATCAGCTGAAGCTGGAACAGGCCCAGCGCGGCGGGCTGGCGCAGGCCCAGCACGCCTCGCAGCTGTTCCTGGCCTCGGGGAGTGCGTTGCTGGACGCCATCGGCGAGACCGTGGCCGGCGAGGCCGGGCATCTGGAAGAAGAAGCCAAAGGCAACTCCTTCCTGCTGCTGGTGATCGTGGCGGTCTGCCTTCTGGGCGCCGGCAGCCTCTATCTCTATCTGAACCACACCATCATCCGCCGCCTGGTGCAGCTGAAAACCGCCATGCGCGCCCATATGGAAGGCCGCCAGGCCGCCCTTGAGAGCGACGGCGCCGACGAGATCGCCGAGATGGCCGGGGCCTTTGGCTTTTTCGTCAAGGAAGTGCGGCTGCGCGAGGAGGCGCTGACCGCCGCCAAGGACGCCGCCGAAGCCGGAGCCCGGGCCAAGTCGGAATTCCTGGCGGTCATGAGCCATGAAATCCGCACTCCCATGAACGGCATTCTGGGCATGAGCCGGCTTCTGGGTGAAACCGAACTGACCCCGGCGCAGCGCAGCTATCTGGATGCCATCAGCGGCTCGGGCGAGGCCCTGATGACCGTGCTGAACGACATCCTGGATTTCTCGAAGCTGGAGTCTGGCCGGGTACGGGTGGACCGCCAACGCTTCGACCTGCGCGAGGCGGTGCGCGGGGTGCTGTCGCTGATGGTGCCCCGGGTGCAGGACAAGGATCTGAACCTCATCTGCAACATGGCGCCCGAGGTGCCGCGCATGGTGGTGGGCGACGAGCCCCGGCTGCGCCAGATCCTTTATAATCTGGTGGGCAATGCGGTGAAGTTCACCCATCACGGCCAGGTGGTGGTGGATGTGACCCGCACCGCTGACGGCTGGCTACGCCTGGATGTGAGCGACACCGGCATCGGCATCGGCGAGGCCGCTCAGGCCCGGCTGTTCCAGTCCTTCAGCCAGGGCGATGCCTCGGTGTCGCGGCACTATGGCGGTACCGGCCTTGGTCTGGCCATCTCCAAGCGGCTGGTGGAGCTCCTGGACGGCCGGATCGGCTTCGAGAGCGAGGTGGGCAAGGGCAGCCGGTTCTGGTTCACCCTGCCGCTGCAGGAGGCCGAGGGCAATGGCGAAGCCCCAGGGCTGCGTCCAGAGGGACCGGCCAATGGCCGCACCCTGCGCATTCTTCTGGCCGAGGACAATCCCATCAACCGGTCGGTCACCGAGGCCCTGCTGACCCGTGCCGGCCACCAGGTCACCGTGGCCGAGGACGGCGCCCTGGCCGTAGAGCTGCAGGCCGCCAACCGGTTCGACGTGATCCTGATGGATGTGCAGATGCCGGTGATGGACGGGCTGGAGGCCACCCGACGCATCCGGTCCAAGGAGACGCCTGGCCGCCATGTTCCCATCATTGCCTTGACGGCTAATGTGCTGCGCGAAGATGTGGAGCGCTGCTTGGCCGCCGGCATGGACGACCATGTGGGCAAGCCGATCCGCCCGGCCGAGCTGGAAGAGGCCCTGACCCGGCATTGCACCGTATTCGCCGGCGCCCTCTGACCCATGGATTATCTGTTCGCCAAGCTGGCCTGGATGGCGGCCAAGCCCGGGATGCTGCTGACCATCGGGCTGCTGGGCGGCGTGCTGCTGCTCTGGCGAAGGCGGCAGTGGCGCGCGGGCAGGGCGCTGCTGACCGGCGTGATGGGGGTGGGCCTGGCCTTGATGCTGCTGCAGCCCGGGGCGGCGCTGCTGTGGCTGTTGGAAAACCACTTTCCCGCCAATCCGCCGTTGCCGGCCCAAGTGGACGGCATCATCGTCCTGGGTGGCGCCGTCGATCCGCTGCGCAGCCGGGAACGCGCCCAGGTGAACGTCAATGACAGCGGCGAGCGGCTTTTGGAGTTCGCCCGGCTGGCCCAGCGGTTTCCCCAGGCTCGGTTGGTGTTTACCGGCGGCTCGGGCGATCCTTTTCAGCAGGATCTCAAGGAAGCCGCGCTGATGCCGCCGCTGCTGCAGGCCCTGGGCGTCGATCCCGCCCGGGTGCTGTTCGAGGACCAGTCGCGCACCACCTTCGAAAATGCCCGCCTGTCCCGGCCGCTGGCTCAGGTCGGGCCGGGCGAGACCTGGGTGCTGGTCACTTCGGCCCGGCATATGCCCCGTGCCGTGGCCAGTTTCCGGGCCGCTGGCTGGCCGGTAATTGCCTGGCCTGCGGATTTCCGCACCGACCCGGTTTTCGACTGGCAGCCCGGCCTGGACTTGGTGCGCACCCTTGGCAGCCTGGAGGCGGGCTTGTACGAATGGGCCGGGCTGACCTGGTATCGCCTGTCGGGGAAGACCCAAGAACTATTGCCTGCTCCCTGACGAAATCGGGGTAGGGGCAGGGGCCTGCGTTGCCGCAGCAGCCCATCTGTGGCACAGATAGACCCGGATTTTGACCCAAGAGGAATACCCACCATGGCTCGGCCCGCCCTGTCTCTTCTGGCTGCCGTCCTGATCGGCGGCGGCTTGATGTCCGGCACCGCCCAGGCACAATCCCAGCCCTGGGATCAGTGGCTGCAGGAGGTCCGCGCCGAAGCTGCGGCCAAGGGTATCGGCCAGGCCACGCTGGAGTCGGCGCTGACCGGCATCCAGCCCATCCCCCGGGTGATCGAACTGGATCGGCGCCAGCCGGAATTCACCCTGACCTTCCAGCAATATATGGACCGGGTGGTGTCGCCGCAGCGGGTCAAGCGCGGCCGCCAGCTGCTGGCCGAGAACCGCGCCCTGCTGGCCCAGGTCGAGAGCAAATACGGTGTTCCGGCCAAATATGTGGTTGCCCTGTGGGGCATCGAGACCGATTTCGGTCGCCTGACCGGAGGCTTCGACGTGGTGCCGGCCCTGGCCAGCCTGGCCTATGACGGGCGCCGCTCGGCCTATTTCCGCAAGGAACTGATGAACGCCCTGACCATCATTGACCAAGGTCACATCACCGCCGCCGCCATGAAAGGGTCTTGGGCCGGCGCCATGGGCCAGAGCCAATTCATGCCCTCGTCCTTCCTGAACTATGCCCAGGATTTCGACGGCGACGGCCGCCGCGATATTTGGAGCACCCGCGCTGATGTGTTCGCCTCGGCCGCCAATTATCTGGCCACCGAGGGCTGGAACAAGGACCAGACCTGGGGCCGGCCGGTGAAGCTGCCCAAGGGCTTCGACTCTTCCCTGGTTGGGCTGGACAAGAAGAAGCCGCTGGACGAGTGGGCCAAGCTTGGGGTGCGTGCCGCCGATGGCGGCCCGCTGCCCAAGGTGGACCTGCAGGCTTCACTGATCCTGGCCCAGGACGGCAAGGGCCCGCCCTTCCTGGTCTATGACAACTTCCGGGTTTTCCTGCACTGGAACCGCTCGAATTTGTTCGCTCTGGCCGCTGGACATCTTGCCGATCGGATCGGTGGGCGTTAGATTTCAACATCTCGGAAGTGGTAGAGCAGGGACCCACTAGATGATGCGATATGCGCCCGTGAGCCGTCTGGCCATGCTGGCTGCCCTGGCCCTGGGGCTTTCCGCCTGCGCCGAAACCAATCTGGCCATGCATGCCGCCAAGAGCGTGACCGCCGACAGTCCCGAACGTGGCGTGTATAAGGTGGGCAAGCCCTACCAGATCCGCGGCGTGTGGTACTACCCGGCCGAGGACTGGGAATATGACGAGACCGGCATCGCCTCGTGGTATGGCCCGGACTTCCACGGCAAGGCCACGGCCAATGGCGACGTGTTCGATCAGAACGACATCACCGCCGCCCACCGTACCCTGCCCATGCCCAGCATCGTGCGGGTGACCAATCTCGAGAATGGCCGCTCGCTGGTGGTGCGCGTCAATGACCGCGGGCCTTTCGCCCATGGCCGCATCATCGATCTGTCGCGGCGCTCGGCCCAGTTGCTGGGCTTCGAGGCCAAGGGCACGGCCAAGGTGCGCGTCCAGGTGCTGCCGGAAGAAAGCCGCGCCCTGGCCAACCGCATGATGAACAACAGCCCCGAGCAAAGCCAGATGCCGGCGGCCTCGGCGGCTCCGCGCGAAGCCGTGGTGGCGGAAAGCCTGCCGCCGCCCGGATCGGACCAGCCCAAGGTGCTGGTATCGGCGCCCCAGGCCCGTCCCGCCGCCACTCTGGAACTGGCCAAGCCCGACCAGACCGTGAAGCTGGTCGGCGTGCCGCCCACCAGCATCTTCGTGCAGGCGGGGTCTTTCTCGCGCCCCGACAACGCTTCGCGGGTCAGCTCCATGCTCTCGGGCATCGGCAATGCCCAGGTGACACCCGTGCGCGTGGGATCGAACCAGTTCTATCGGGTCCGCATGGGACCCCTGACCTCGGTCGAGCAGGCCGACAGCCTGCTTGAGCAGGTGATTGGGGCGGGGTATCCCGACGCCAAGATCGTCGTGGATTGACCCGCCCTATTGTGGGCGCATTTCCGGGCTAAAGCTCGGCCGCCCACTGGCATACCCGCTTTTCGTGTTTCCGTTTGAGACAAAGGATCAGGCATGACGTCCCCCGCGCAGACTCGACACCTCGCGCATCGCACGCCCATGGCCGTGGCGGCTGCCGCCCTGCTGATGCTGGGCTGGGCCCAGGCGACCCAGGCCGAGACCATCGACACGGTGGCCAAGCACGCCTACCTGCTGGACTACCAGACCGGCGCCGTGCTGCTGAACAAGGATGCCAGCGCGCCCATGCCGCCGTCGTCCATGTCCAAGCTGATGACCGCCTACATGGTGTTCGACAAGCTGAAGTCCGGCGCCTGGAAGCTGACCGATCCGCTGCCGGTGTCCGAGGCGGCCTGGAAGAAGCATTACAAGAGCGACGGCTCGATGATGTATGTGGCGGTGAATTCCATGGTGACCGTGGAAGACCTGCTGCGCGGCATGATCATCCAGTCCGGCAATGACGCCTGCTCGGTGCTCGCCGAGGCCCATTCAGGCAGCGAGGAAGCCTTTGCCGAGGCCATGACCAAGAAGGCCCGCGAACTGGGCATGAAGAACTCCACCTTCCGCAACGCCTCGGGCTTGCCGGAAGAGGGGCACCTGATGAGCCCCCAGGACCTGGCCATTCTGTCCACGCGGATCATCAAGGATTTCCCGGAATACTATCATTTCTATTCCGAGAAGGACTTCACCTATAACAACATCAAGCAGGGCAACCGCAATCCGCTGCTTTATCGCAGCATGGGCGCCGACGGCCTGAAGACCGGCCATTCCTCGGTGGCTGGCTATGGCTTGACCGCCTCGGTCCAGCGCGGCGACCGCCGCCTGATCCTGGTGGTGAACGGCCTGCCCAGCATGCAGTCCCGCGCCGACGAGTCCGCCCGCCTGATCGAATGGGGTTTCCGCGAGTTCGACAATTACAAGCTGTTCGAGCCCGGTGCCGTGGTCACCGAGGCCGATGTCTGGCTGGGCCAGCAGGTCAAGGTGCCGCTGACCTCGTCGGACTCCATCACCGTCACCCTGCCGCGCCGGGTGCGCGACCAGATGGTGGTCAAGGCGGTCTATGACGGCCCGATCCCGGCCCCCATCAAGAAGGGGGACCAGGTGGGCAAGCTGGTGGTGACCGCGCCGGGCGAGCCCGACCGTGAAATCCCTCTGGTGGCCGCTGCCGACGTGCAGAAGCTGGGCTTCTTCGGCCGCATCTCGGCCGCCGTGAAACACATCCTCTGGGGGCCCGGCGCCTGATGGCCGGCGCGCGGGGCCGGTTTATAACCTTCGAGGGGGGCGAGGGGGCCGGCAAGTCGACGCAGATCCGGTTGCTGGCCGAGCATCTCCGCCGCACCGGCCTCGAGGTGGTGCTGACTCGCGAGCCGGGCGGCTCGCCCGGGGCCGAAGAAATCCGACGCCTGCTGGTGGAAGGCGCCACCAACCGCTGGGACGGCCTGACCGAGGCGCTGCTGAACTTCGCGGCCCGCCGCGACCACCTGGAAAAGACCATCCGCCCGGCCCTGGCGGCCGGGCAATGGGTGCTGTGCGACCGCTTCGCCGATTCCACCACCGCCTATCAGGGCCATGGCCACGGACTGGACCTGTCGGTCATTCGGCGCCTCTACGAGGTGGCTGTGGGCGATTTCCGCCCCGACCTGACCCTGGTCCTGGACCTTCCGGTCGAGGCCGGCCTAGCCCGCGCCCATGGCCGGGGCGGGGCCGAGGACCGGTATGAGCGCATGGGCCTGGACTTTCACCAGCGCCTGCGCGGCGGCTTCCTGGCCATCGCCGCGGCCGAACCAGACCGCTGCGCGGTCATTCCGGCCCTGGCCGATGCGGAAACCGTGCACCAAGCCATCCTGCAGGCAGTCGCCGCCCGTCTGTCCGTTTCCGGTTAGCTCTCTCAGGCCACTGGTTCCGGTGCGTCCTGGCGTTCGGGCACGGCGTCGGCCGCCAGCCGCTGGCTGAGGATGCGGCCGATGTTCTGGTGCAGCCGGTTCGCCACCCAGGGATAGAACCGCAAGGTCTTCTGGACCTTGGCCGCGTCCATCACCATGGTCTCGAGCGACGTCGCCGCCCGCACGGTGGCGGTGCGGCGGCTCTGGCCGACGAAACCAACCTCGCCCAGCACCTGGCCTTGGCCCAATCGGGCCAGGACGCGGCTTTGGCCATCAGGGCTCTCCTTGATCACCTCGGCCTCGCCCGACAGCACCACGAACATCTCGCGACCCTCGGTGCCTTGGGCCACCACCACCTGGCCGGGGGCAAAGCTGCGCAGGCTGGAGGACAGGATGGCTTTCTTGACCTGGCCGCGCCGCATGCCCAGGAAGATGGGGCTGTCCAACAGCGCCCCTTGCCCCACCTTCATGCTGACCACGTCCCACAGCCCCACTAGGCGGACGCCGCGCAGGATCGCCGGGGTCAGGAACAGGTCCACGAACATGGCCACGAAGATGGTATAGGCGCTCATCAGGCCGTATTGGGCGACGATGGTGAATTCCGAGAAAGCCAGGATGACGAAGCCCGAGGACAGCGCGACGGTGGTAGTGATCACCGGCACCACTTCGGAATAGAAGGTGTTGCGGATGGCCTTGTCGGGGTCTGGCTCATGCTTGCAGGCTTGTAGATAGGCCGAGAAGAAGTGGATGGTGTCGTCCACCGCAATGCCGAGCGCCACCGCCGCCACCGACGCGGTGCCGGGATTGAGCGGTAGCCCAAGGGCCGCCATGGTGCCGAAACAGATCACGATGGGGATCAGGTTCGGGATCATGGACACCAGCCCGGCCAGGGCCGACTGGTAGAGCAGGGCCATCAGGGCGAAGATCACAAGGACCACCAACAGCAGGGAATCGGCCTGGTTGTAGATCAGTCCCTCGGCGGTGCGGTTGACCATCAGGTTCTTGCCCACGAACTGATAGTCCACCTGCTCGCCCAGGATGGCCTGGATTCGGGGCTCCACCTGGTCCAGATGCGCGTTGAAGGTGCTGGAATCGCTGATGTTGTGGCGCACCACCACATTGACCGAGCGATAGTCTGGGCTGACATAGCGCTCGATGTCCTGGCGCGAGAACAGCATCAGATACTGCTCCACAAGCGCCCGGGTCTCGGGCAGGCGGTCATGGGTCGGGTCGGCCCCGTTCATCTCGCGGTTCACCAGGCGGATGAAATCGGGTAGCGACAGCACCCGGTCGAAGGCGCCCAGCGATTTCAACTCAGCCTCGACGGCGTCGGCCCGCTGCAACAGTCCGGGATCACGGAAGTCCCCGCCGCCGTCCCTGGCCTTCAGGGTCACATAGAAGACCTGCATGCCAGCCATGCCCTCATGCAGAGTCTTGGCGTCCTGCACCAACTGGCTCGACTCGCGGAAATAGGACAAGGGGTCATTGGACACCGTCAGGTCTTTGGCCGAATAGAGGAAGCCCAGGGTGATGGCGGCGAAGACCAGCAGGATCTTGCCCCGATGCTCGATGCCCACCCGCTCGAGCCAGGTCACGAACTTGCCCATCAGGCCGCCTGGAGCCTCTTCCATGGGCGGCAGGGTGCTTTGGGTGGGGCCGATCAGGCTGAGCAGCAGCGGCATGGTCAGCACGGTGGCGAAGAAATTGGCGGTCAACGCGAACGAGGCGGCGAAGGCGAACTCGATCATGATCGGCACGTCATAGAGCGCATCCGACAGGAAGCCGATCACCGTGGTCGAGGAAGTCAGCAGGATGGCGATACCGATATGGCCGGTCATGAAGCGGATGGCCACCGTGCGGTCCACCTGCAGGCCCTTGTTCCGCTGATCCGCGATGGAGCGCAGATAGCCCGACATCATGTGCGTGTCCTCGGCCGAGCCGATGACGATGTTCAAGGCGGGAACCAGGGTAGTCAGCAGGGTCAGGGGAATCCCCACCCAGCCCATGAACCCCAGGGTCCACAGGATGGACAGGCCGGCGGTGATCAGTGGCACCACGCTGGCATGCCAGGTGCGCAGGAAATAAAGCACCGCGGCGATCAGAACCGCCGTGGACAGGGGCATGAACACGGTCAGGTCATGGATCATGCCCTTTTCGATGTCGGCATTCAGGCGCGGCGGCCCGATCTGGTAGATGACGTCGAAATGCTGCCGCAGCGGCTCGATCTTGGCTTCGAAGAACTGGTAGATCTGGGCATTGTGGTCGCGGTCGGCGGTGGGCTTGGCCAAGCCGATGGCCAGTGACACGGCCGATCCGTCCTCGGCCACCAGCAGCTTATTCACCAGGGGGCTGTAGAGGGCCTTTTCCTTGATCAGGTCGGCCTCTTCCTGAGTGGCCGGCGGGTCCAGCGCCACCGGCTCGGTTTCCAGCGCCCCGTCCACGTCGCGGATAGACAGTGCCGAATACAGGCTGTCCACCCGCTGGATTTCGGGGTTCTGCTTCAACTCGTGCACCAGCTGGTCCAGCAGGCCCAGCTTCTCGGGCGTGAAGATGGCCGTGTCGCGGATATAGATGATGGTGATGTTATCCGAGCCGAAGGTCTTCACCGTGTCGGCATAGGTGGCCCAGCCAGGATCATGGTCGCTGATCAGCTTGTCATAGCTGGTGTCGATGGTGACCCGCATGGCGCCCACAAGGGCCACCAGCGTCGCCGCCGCCAGGATCAGGGTGGTGATCAGCTTGTGGGTGGCGCCGAAATTAAGCAGGCGCTGCAACCGGCTGTCCGCTGCGCTCATGGCAAGGTTCCCCCTGGAAATATTCCCCAGCGGTCACAATTGCCGAAGCCAACGGACGAAAAAAAATTAATTCGGGGCAAGGAATTCTCCATGTTCGCAAGGGGGCCGGGCGGGGCCTCGGCCATTGCGCGACTTCGGGGGCCCAGGTAGATTTCCACCCCGAACAAGCCTGGATGCCCCATGCCCTCCGAGGACCTTCCCCGCACCGCCACGGACCTGCTCGGCCATGCCGCGGCTGAACGGGCCTTCCTGGATGCCTGGACCTCGGGCCGCATGCACCATGCCTGGCTGATCGGCGGTCCGCGCGGCATCGGCAAGGCGACCCTGGCCTATCGCATCGCCCGGTTCGTCCTGTCGGGTGGCGGCGAAGGGGCAGGGGGGCTGTTCGGCGGTGGGCCGGAGAGCCTCGATGTGGCCCCGGACCATCCGGCGGCGCGGCGCATCGCCGCCGGCGGCCATGGCGACCTGAAGGTGATCGAGCGCCCCACCGACGAGAAGACCGGCAAGCGCAAGAGTGAGATCCCGGTGGACGAGGTGCGCGACATCGGCCACTTCCTGTCCCTGACCCCGGCCGAGGGCGGCTGGCGGGTGGTGATCATCGACGCCGCCGACGAGATGAACCGCAACGCCGCCAATGCGGTGCTGAAGGTGCTCGAGGAACCGCCGAAGCGCGCCCTGATGCTGCTGGTCAGCCATAGCCCGGCGCGGCTTTTGCCCACCATCCGCTCGCGCTGCCGGCGCATCTCTTTGCAGCCGCTGCCCGAGCCCCAGCTTTTGACCCTGCTGGACCGGTTCAAGCCTGGCCTGGATGTGGCCGAGGCCACCGCCCTGGCCCGTCTCGCCGAAGGCTCCATCGGCAAGGCCCTGGCCCTGGCCGAAGAGGGCGGGCTGGAGCTGTATCGCGACATGGTGGGGCTGTTGTCCACCCTGCCGCGCCTGGACGTGCCGGCCCTGCATGCCTTCGGCGACCGCGTGGGGAAGTCGGACGAAGGCTTCCGCACCGTCTCGGACCTGCTGGCCTGGTGGCTGGCGCGCCTGGTGCAGGCGGCGGGCACTGGCGGGCTGTCCAGCGGCGAGGTGGTGGCGGGCGAGGGGGCCTTGATCGGCCGTCTGGGCGGGGCTGCCGGCCTTGATCAATGGGTTGAGGTATGGGAAAAGATCACCCACCTGTTTGCCCGCGCCGATGCGGTTCATCTTGACCGCAAGCAGGTGATCTTAAGCGCCTTTCTTGCCGTCGAGCGGCTGGTGCGCGCCTGATCAGGTCCCCAGGTCTTTCAGCAGTCTTCCGTCGGAGTTGAGCCATGTCCGGGCCCAAGCGTTATTACGTCACCACGCCCATCTATTACGTCAACGACAGCCCGCACATCGGCCATGCCTATACCACCCTGGCCTGTGACGTGCTCGCGCGCTTCAAGCGGCTGGACGGCTATGACGTGAAGTTCCTGACCGGCACCGACGAGCATGGCCAGAAGGTGGAGAAGTCCGCCGCCGCCGCCGGCATCGCTCCCCAGACCTTCACCGATCAGGTGAGCCAGCGTTTTCGCGATCTGGCCGCCACCATGGGCTTTTCCAACGACGATTTCATCCGCACCACCGAGCCGCGCCACCTGGCCGCGTGCCAGGCGCTGTGGACCCGCCTGATCGACAAGGGCGAGATCTATCTGGACAAATATGCCGGCTGGTATTCGGTGCGCGACGAAGCCTTCTATGGCGAGGACGAACTGACCAAGGGGCCCGACGGCACCCGTCTGGCGCCGACCGGTGCGCCGGTGGAATGGGTCGAGGAGCCCAGCTATTTCTTCCGCCTGTCGGCCTGGCAGGATCGGCTGTTGAAATTCTATGAGGACAATCCCGACTTCATCGCCCCCACCAGCCGCCGAAATGAAGTGATGAGCTTCGTGAAGGGGGGCCTCACCGACCTGTCGGTGTCGCGCACCACCTTCCAGTGGGGCGTGCCGGTGCCCAACGATCCCAACCACATCATGTATGTCTGGCTGGACGCCCTGACCAACTACATCACCGCCGTGGGCTTCCCGGACACCGGCAGCGAGGGCTATCGGCGCTATTGGCCGGCCGACCTGCACATGGTGGGCAAAGACATCCTGCGTTTCCACACGGTCTATTGGCCGGCTTTCCTGATGGCTGCCGAGTTGGAGCCGCCCCGGCGTGTCTTCGCCCATGGCTGGTGGACCAACGAGGGCCAGAAGATTTCAAAGTCGGTCGGCAATGTGATCGATCCGGTGGGGCTGGTGGAGAAATACGGCCTGGATCAGGTGCGCTATTTCCTGCTGCGCGAAGTGCCGTTCGGCAATGACGGCGACTATTCGCACCGGGCCATGGTCAACCGCATGAATGGCGAATTGGCCAACGACCTGGGCAACCTGGCGCAGCGGTCGCTGTCCATGATCAACAAGAATTGCGGCGCCCAGGTGCCCGCCCGGGGCGAGTTCACCGAGGATGACCAGGCGCTGCTGGACGCCGCTGCCGGCTTGCTGCCCAAGGTGCGTGATCTGCTGGACCGCCAGCAGTTCCATGACGCCATAGAGGCCATCTGGGTGGTGGTGCGCGCCGCCAACGGCTATGTGGACCGCCAGGCGCCTTGGGCGCTGAAAAAGACCGATCCGGCCCGCATGGGCACCGTGCTCTATGTGCTGGCGGAAACCTTGCGCCATGTGGCCCTGCTGATGCAGCCTTTCGTGCCGGCCTCGGCCGGGCGCCTGCTGGACCAGTTGGCCGTCCAGCCGGAAATGCGCGGTTTCCATGTCCTCGAGCCCGGCCACGCGCTGGTGCCCGGCACTCCGCTGCCCAAGCCGGAAGGCGTGTTCCCGCGCTTTGTGGACGCGGAGGAGGGGGCCGCCTGATGCTGGTGGACAGCCACTGCCATCTGGATTTCCCCGACTTCGCCGAGGAACTGGACGCCGTGGTGGCCCGCGCCGCCGAGGCCGGGGTGGGGGCCATGCTGACCATCTGCACCCACGTGACCCGCTTCGAACGGGTGCTGGCGGTGGCCGAACGTTATCCCAATGTCTGGTGCACCGTGGGCATCCATCCCCACGAAGCCGGGTCCGAGCCGGAAACCGATGCCGCCCGGCTGATCGAAATGGCCAAGCATCCCAAGGTGGTGGGCTTCGGCGAGACCGGGCTGGACTATTTCTATGACCACAGCCCGCGCGATCAGCAGCAGCGGGCTTTCCGCGCCCATATCCAGGCGGCGCGCCAGGCCCAGCTGCCGCTGATCGTCCATACCCGCGATGCTGACGAGGACATGGAGCGTATCCTGGCCGAGGAACATGCCCAGGGCGCTTTCCCGGGGCTAATCCATTGCTTCAGCTCTGGCCGACAACTGGCTGAACGGGCTGTGGAAATGGGGCTTTATATCAGCCTGTCCGGCATCCTGACCTTCAAGACTGCCGAGCCGATCCGCGAGACTGTTCGCGACCTGCCGCTGGACCGTTTGCTGGTCGAGACAGACGCGCCCTATCTGGCGCCGATTCCCAAGCGCGGCAAGCGCAACGAACCGGCTTATGTGGCCCATACGGCGGCCAAGCTGGCCGAGGTGCGGGGCCTGTCCATCGCCGAGATCGAGGCCGCGACCACCGAAAATTTCCGCCGCCTGTTCGCCAAGGTGGCCGTATGAAGGTGACCATCCTGGGTTGCGGCGGCGCCGGCGGCGTCCCCATGATCAGCCATGGCTGGGGCGATTGCGACCCCGGCAATCCCAGGAACCGCCGCCGCCGCTCCTCGATCCTGGTGGAGCAGGGGGAGACACGGCTGCTGGTGGACACCACCCCCGACCTGCGTGACCAGGCCATCGAGGCCGGTATCCGGCGCCTGGATGCGGTGCTTTACACCCACGGCCACGCCGACCACACCCACGGCATCGACGACCTGCGCGAGATCAACCGCGCCATGGGCGGGCCGCTGGACGTCTATGGCGATAAGGGCACCCTGGACGGGCTGGTGAGCCGGTTCGCCTATGTGTTCGAAAGCCTGGATACCACTCAGTATCCCATCTACAAGCCCATGCTGGTGCCCCGGCTGATCGAGGGAGCGTTCCAGGTGGGCGAGGTGGCGGTAACGCCCTTCGAGCAGGATCACGGCTATGGCCGCAGCCTGGGCTTTCGCTTCGGCCCGGTGGCCTATTCCACCGATGTTGTGGAGCTCCCGGCTGAAGCCTTTGAAATTCTGCACAAAGTGCCTGTCTGGATCGTGGGCTGCCTGACCTGGAACCCGCACCAGACCCATGCCCATGTGGACAAGGTGTTGGACTGGGTGGACCGGATCAGGCCCGGCCTGACCCTCCTGACCCATATGAGCATCCGGCTGGACTATGATGACCTGTGCCGGAAGCTGCCGGCCCATGTAAGGCCGGCCCATGACGGCCTGGTGATCGAGGCTTAGTCCGCCTTGTAGCGCGGCAGCGACCAGCCCCAGTGGATGGCCGAGGCGCGCACCAGGAAGGCCACCATGAAGGCGAAGCCGGCCTGAAGCTGTTCGGGCAAGGCCACCTCGCGCAGGCCCAGATAGGCCACCGAGCCGGCCAGGGCCGCTGTAGCATAGATTTCCTTGTGGAAAATCAACGGCTTCTCGCCGCATAGGATGTCGCGCATCAGGCCGCCGAAGCTGGCCGTCATGACACCCATCAACGCCGCCACGAACGGCGGCGCCCCCAGGCCCACGGCTTTCTGGGTTCCGGCCACGGCGAACATGGCCATCCCGATGGCGTCCATCCAGACCAGGAGCGTAAAGCGCGAGCGCAAGGCCTTGGCCCACCAGAACACCGACACCGAGGCCACCACGCAGGTCACCAGGAACATCTGGTCCTGCACCCAGAATACCGGCCGCACGCCCAGCACCAGGTCACGCAGGGTGCCGCCGCCGATGCCGGTGGCGGTCCCGATGATGATGAAGCCGATCGGGTCCATCTGCCGCCGCGCAGCTTCCAGCGCGCCCGAAATGGCGAACACCGCCACGCCGATCAGATCCAGCACCAGAAGGATCTCGGCCAAAGTCTCGGTTTCCACGGGCAACATGTTGGGGGTCATGGCAGAATTCCGATTGGGCACCGCTCAAGGGCGCGGATATAACCA
>CAYOKN010000026.1:0-18140 GCA_964404545.1 uncultured Rhodospirillaceae bacterium
CCCAAGCCGGCGGCCCCGCCCCCGGTTGCCGCCCCGGTTGCCGCTCCCGCAGTCGTCCCGGCTGCCGCTCCGGCCAAGGCCGCCGGCGGCGCCTATGTGGTGCAGCTGGGCGCCCTGCGCTCGGCGGCCGATGCCGAGAAGGAATGGAAGCGCCTGCAGGCCAAGCATGCCGACGTTCTGGGCGCCCTTAGCCTGGATGTGCAGAAGGCCGACCTGGGTGCCAAGGGCGTGTTCTACCGCATCCGCGGCGGTTTCCTGGACGAGGCCGGCGCCCGCGCCGCCTGCCAGTCGCTGTCCGCGCAGAAGCAGGGGTGCATCGTTGCCAAGAAGTGACGCGCCGCTGGCCGCCGTCTTTGGCTGCCAGGGCAAGAGCCTGACCGAGGCCGAAAAGGCCTTTTTCACCCGCACCGATCCGCTGGGCTTCATCCTGTTTGCGCGCAATGTGGACAGCCCCGAGCAGGTGCGGGCGCTGGTCGCCGAGTTGCGGGCCTGCGTGGGCCGCGCGGCGCCGGTGCTGATCGACCAGGAAGGCGGCCGGGTGCAGCGCCTGCGCCCGCCGCACTGGCGTGCCGCTCCGCCCGGCGCGGTGTTTGAGGCGCTGTGGGACAAGAGCCCCGAGGCGGCGCGGCGCGCCGTGCGCCTGAACAACCGCCTGATCGCAGCCGAACTGGCCGATCTGGGCATCGATGTGGATTGCACTCCGGTGCTGGATGTGCCGGTGCCCGGCGCCCATGACGTGATCGGCGACCGCGCCTTCGGCCACGAGCCGGGCCGGGTGGCCGAGCTGGGCCGGGAGGTCTGCGAGGGCATGCTGGACCAGGGCGTGCTGCCCATCATCAAACATATTCCCGGCCACGGCCGGTCCATGGTGGACAGCCATCTGGAGCTGCCGCTGGTCACCGCCAGCCATGCCGAGCTGTCCGCCGCCGATTTCCCGCCCTTCGCCGCGCTGGCGGATGCTCCCTGGGCCATGACCGCCCATGTGGTCTATCGGTCTATTGATCCGACGGCGCCCGCCACCACCTCCAGAAGGATGGTCCAGGACATCATCCGGGGCGAGATTGGCTTCAAGGGCGTGCTGGTGAGTGACGATCTGTCCATGAAGGCGCTGGGGGGCAGCTTCCAGGAGCGCACCCGGGCCTCGCTGGCCGCCGGCTGCGACCTGGTGCTGCATTGCAATGGCGACATGGCCGAAATGCAGGCCATCGCCGAGGCGGCGCGTCCCCTGGACGAGGCCGCGCAAGATCGGCTGGCCCGCGCCGAAGCCATGAAGCGCGGCCCGCAGCCCCTGGACCGCATGGCCGCCCTGGCCGAGCTGGACGGATTGCTGGGAGGCCAGGCCTGATGATGGGCGGCAGCTTCCCCAGCATCGCCGAGATCGGCTATCTGGTGTCCATCTGGGCGCTGCCGCTCCTGTTCGCCATCACCCTGCACGAGGCCGCGCACGGTTTCGTCGCCAACAAGCTGGGCGACGACACTGCCAAGGTGCTGGGCCGGGTGTCCTTCAATCCGTTGCGCCATGTGGACCCGGTGGGCACCGTGGTGCTGCCGGCGCTGCTGCTGTTCATGGGCGGCTTCCTGTTCGGCTGGGCCAAGCCGGTGCCGGTGGATTTCGGCCGCCTGCGCCATCCCCGCCGGGACATGGTGTTCGTGGCATTGGCCGGGCCCATGACCAATCTGGTGCTGGCCGTGCTGTCCGCCTTCGGCATCCTGCTGGCGGTCGAGGTGGCCGGCAATGACGGCGTTCTGGCCCAGTGGCTGGGGATGAACTTCTTCAACTCCATCCAGATCAATTTCATCCTGATGCTGTTCAACATGATCCCGCTGCCGCCGCTGGATGGCGGGCGGGTGGCCGTGGGCCTGCTGCCGCGCGGTCCGGCGCGCAAATTGGCCAGCCTGGAAGGGGCGGGCATTTTCATCCTGCTGGGCTTGATCTTCCTGCTGCCCATGCTGGGCCGGCCCTTCGGCATCGAGATCAATCTGTTCTACTGGTTGATCGGCATGCCGGTGGAGTTCCTGACCGCCACCCTGCTGCATCTGGTCGGGGTCGCCTGACGGCCATGGCCGAGCCCGATCCCTTCGACAGCCTGTCCCCAGACCGAGTCGAGGGCGAGCAGGCGCTGATGCTGACCCTGGGGGGCTTCGAGGGGCCCATCCACCTGTTGCTGCATCTGGCCCGCGACCAGAAGGTGGATCTGGCCAAGATCTCCATCCTGGACCTGGCCGACCAGTATTTGGCATTCATCGCCGCCATGAAGCGCGAGCAGTTGGAGCTGGCCGCCGATTATCTGGTGATGGCCGCCTGGCTGGCCTATCTGAAATCTCGCCTGCTGCTGCCCGAGCCCGAACCCGACGATGACGAGCCCACCGGCGCCGAGATGGCCGCCGCGCTGGCGTTCCAGTTGCGCCGCCTGGAGGGCATGCGCAAGTCCGGCGATGCCCTGATAGAGCGCCCGCAGCTGGGCCGCGATGTCTGGGCGCGGGGCATGCCGGAAGGGGTCGAGGTGGTGGAGCGGTCGGTCTATGACGCCACCCTCTATGACCTGTTGAAGGCCTATGGCGACTTCAAGCGGCGTCATCATTCGGTCAAGACCCTGACCATCGAAGCGCCCGACCTCTATTCCGTGGACGACGCCATCCATCGGCTGCGCACGCTCTTGACCCATGTGCCCGACTGGACCGTGCTGATGCGCTTCCTGCCCAAGGGGCTGGGCGACGGGTTGCTGTTCCGTTCGGCGGTCTGCGCCCATTTCGTGGCAGTGCTCGAACTGGCCAAGCAAGGGACGTTGAAGGTGCGCCAGGACGGTGGCACCTTCGGGCCCATCTATGTGCGCCAGGGCGACGGAAGCGGCGACGGCGCGGGGCAGGGGGACCTGGAATGAGCGACAATCCCGAGGTGCTGCGGCTGCTGGAGGCGATCCTGTTCGCCTCGGACCAGCCGCTGCCCGAGGCGGCGTTGGCCGAGCGGCTGCCGGCGGAGGTGGATGTGGGCGAAGCCCTGCGCGCCCTGGCAAGCCAATATGCCCCCCGCGGGGTCAATCTGGTGAAGCGGGGCGAGGGCTGGGCCTTCCGCACCGCGCCCGACTTGGCGGCGCAGTTGCGGGTCGAGACCAATGTGGGCCGCAAGCTGTCCCGTGCGGCGCTCGAAACCTTGGCCATCATCGCCTATCACCAGCCGGTGACCCGGGCCGAGGTGGAAGAGGTGCGCGGCGTGGCCCTGTCCAAGGGCACCATGGATTTGTTGTTCGAGGCCGGCTGGATCAGGCCCAAGGGCCGCCGCCGTACCCCAGGCCGCCCGGTGACCTGGGTGACCACACAAGGATTCCTGGACCATTTCGGCCTGGAAAGCCTGGAGGACCTGCCCGGCGTCGAGGAGTTGAAGGCTGCCGGTCTGCTGGACACCCGCCCGGCCATGTCCGCCTATTCCAACCGCGCCCAGGACGACGGCGCCCCGGTGGACACCGACGAGCCCGAGCCCCTCAATCCCTTCCCCGAGGAGGACGAGCGCGAACCGGGCCTGCCCTTCGACGTGGAGCCCGAACTGCCCCTGGATGACCTGCCCGAACTGGACGCGGCGGAAGAGACGGTGGGCGAGGACGAGGTGGTTTAGCCCCTCTCGCCTCGGAAAAAATTCCGCCTACTCCTCGGTCACCCGTCCATCCACCAGATGGATGCGGCGGTCGGCCATGGTGGCGAGGTCGTTGTCGTGGGTCACCACCAGCACGGTACGGCCTTCCTTGTGGGCCAGGTCCTTGAAGATCTCGAAGGCCACCAGGGCGGTCTTGGTGTCCAGATTGCCGGTGGGCTCGTCGGCCAGCAGGATGGTGGGGTCATTGGCCAAGGCGCGGGCGATGGCCACGCGTTGGCGCTGGCCGCCGGACAGCTGGTCGGGGCGTTTCTTCAGGTGATCCTGCAGACCTAGTTGCACCAGCAGTGTCTCGGCCCGTTCGCGCATGGGCTTGTCCGCCAGTGCGGCGCGCTTGCGCATGGGGATCAGCACATTGTCCAGGCTGGAAAATTCCGGCAGCAGGAAATGGAACTGGAACACGAAGCCCAATTTCTCCAGCCGCAGGCGCGACAGCTGTTCGCCGTTCAGCGGCCCGGTATCCTGGCCGCCCACCAGGATGCGCCCGGCGGTGGGGCGGTCCAGCAGGCCCAGCAGATAGAGCAGCGATGACTTGCCCGAGCCCGAGGGGCCGATGATGGCCACGAACTCGCCCGGTTGCGCGCTCATATGGATGTCGCGCACCAGGGTGACCGGCACTTCGCCGGTCAGGCTGCGGGTGACGCCGATGGCTTCGATGGCTGGGGTCATCCGCCGCCTCGCACGATGTCCACCGGGTTCACGCCGGCGGCGCGCCGGGCGGGGATATAGGCCGCCAGCACCGAGGCAGCGATGGCGAAGCCGCCCGAGATCAGATAGTGGCGGGGCGACTTGTACAGGATGAAGCCCTGGGCCTTGACGAAGCCCTCCATGGGGAAGCGCAGGGATCCCATGAACTCCACCAGACCATAGCCCATGCCCCAGCCGATCAAGGTGCCGACGATGCCCACCATCAGCCCTTCCAGGACGAAGATGCGCTTGATGTCGCCCTCGGCGAAACCCATGGATTTCAGGATGGCGATGTCCCGGGTTTTCTCGAACACCACGGTCGAGATCACGTTGAAGATGCCGAAGCAGGCCACCACCAGGATGGTGCCCACGGTGGAATACATGATGGCGTTCTGGATCACGAAGATGCCCAGCACGTTCTTGGACGCTTCCTGCCAGGGCTCGGTGCGGTAGCCGAACCGCCCCTCGATGCGCTTGGCCAGGTCGCCCGCGCGTTCGACGTCGTCCAGGCGCAGCCGGATGCGGTTGATCACATTGGGGCGGTCCTGGAGGATCTGCGCCTTTTTCAGCAGGGTGTAGGTTTCGGAATTGTCCACCGCCACCACGCCGGAATCGAAGATGCCGGCCACGGTCATTTTCATCACCACGCCCACGGGCGAGATCACCGAGACGGTGTCGCCCACGGCCACGCCGGCCTTTCGCGCCACGCCCGATCCCAGGATGATGGCGTTGGGCACCGAATAGAGGTCGTCCAGGCTGCCCTGGACCAGGTCTTCCTCCAGCTTGGTCACGCGGCGTTCGGCCTGGGGGTCGATGCCGATCACATTGGCCGACACGTCCTTGGCGCCATAGCGGATCAGCACCGAGCCCGAGAAGGTGGGGGCCAGCTTGACCCCGTCCATCTGCTGCAGGCTGTCCATGATGGCCCGCGCATTGCGGATGCCGCGCACCTCGTCGCGGGGCTTCAGCCCCTCGATGATGACCGCGCCGGCGGGATAGGCCATTTCGGCCGCCTGGCGCGGCGGGTCGCGGAATTCGTCCTTGATGGTGATATGGGGCGAGACGTCGATCACCCGGTTGATGAAGTCCCGCTGGAAGCCCTGCATCATCGAACTGATGCCGATGAAGAAGGTGACGCCCAGCGCCACGCCGATCAGCGACACCAGGGTTTGGCGCCGCCGATGGGTCAGGTGCGACAGGGCGATGTCCAGGGCGAGGGACAAGGCCCTAGCCCTTTTTCGGGGAAGCGATGACGCCGATCCGGTCGCCGTCTTCCAACTTGGACGGCGGGTCGCGCACGATCTGTTCGTCGCCGGACAGGCCTTCCAGGACCTGGGTGCTGGTTCGGCCCTGGATGCCCACCTTCACGGTGCGCGCCTTGACATTGGCGCCATCGATCACGAACACCGTTCCGTCGGTGACGGCAGTGGCGGGCACCAGCAGGGCGTCGTCCACCTTGAGGGTAATCACATTGATCTCGGTAGTCATGCCCACCATCACCGGCGTGCCATCGGGCAGGCGCACCCGCACGCGGAAGCTTTTGGTCACCGGATCACCCTTGGGGGTGATCTGGGCCACGCTGCCCTCCAACACCTGGTCGGGGAAGGCATCGGCCTTGATCAGCACCGGCTGGCCCACCTTGACGCGGGGAATGTCTTCCTCGTCCACCTCGGCGGTGATGCGCAAGGGGGTGGGCTGGCCGATCCAGAACAGCACGTTCTGCTTGTCCACCACCTCGCCGGGCTCGGCGTCCCGGCGCAGGATCACGCCGTCCATGGGCGCGACCACGGTCAGGTCCCCCAGCTTCTGCTTGGCCTGGGTCACAGCGGCCTGCGCCGCCAGGGCGTCGCTCTGGGCGCGGGACAGGGCCTCGCGGCTGGCGAAGCCCTGGCCGAACAGCTTGCGCTGGCGCTCCATTTCCTCGGCGGAATAGGCGGCGCGGGCCTTCAACTCGTTCAGCCGGGCCAGCGCCTCTTCCTCTTCCAGGCGCAAGAGCGGCTGGCCCTCGGCGACCCGGTCTCCTTCGCGCACCAGGATCTCGGAAATGCGGCCGGACACGGTGGCGGACACCTGGGTCCACAGTTCCGGCTCCACCGTGCCGGTGGCATAGACGGCTTCCACCGCCGGGCCGCGCTGGGGCCGCGCGGCCTCCACCTTGGTGCCGGGGCGGAAGAGGAGGAAGGCAGCCCCGCCAAGCAGCAGCAGGACAGCCAGAATGAGGAGGAGGCGGCGAGACATGTGGTCCTTTATATTAGTAAAAGCTCACCCATGCCATGCGAAAACGCCCCGCCGAGGGGCGGGGCGTGGCGGAAGGGCGGTCAGCCCAGCATGCTGCGCAGCATCCAGGCATTCTTTTCATGCACTTGCATGCGCTGGGTCAGAAGGTCGGCCGAAGGTTCATCCGAGGCCTCGTCCACTATCTTGAAGATGGAGCGGGCGGTGCGGACGACGGCTTCCTGGTCGGCCACCAACTGGCGGATCATCTCCTCGGCCTTCGGCACGCCCTCGGCTTCCTCGAGCACGGTGAGCCTGGCGAAGTCGCGATAGCTGCCCGGGGCATGGAAGCCCAGCGCGCGGATGCGTTCGGCGATCAGGTCCACGGCCAGGGCCAGTTCGTTATATTGCTGCTCGAACATCAGATGCAGCGTGTTGAACATGGGCCCGGTCACGTTCCAATGGAAATTGTGAGTCTTCAGATACAGGGTATATGTATCGGCCAGCAGCCGCGATAAGCCCTCGCCGATCTGCTTGCGCTGCTCCTCGGGGATGCCGATGTTGACCTGTTCCATGCAACTCCTCCTCTTTGTGCCCGTTAGAGTAAATGGTTTTTGTCGGGGTCAAAAGCCGCTCTCTGTGACAGACAGCCTAAACCTGAATTGCGTGATTTAGCCAATGCCTAATTCCTGTTATATAAATCGAGTTCATCGATAATAGGATGCCGGACCATGCGTGCCCTGCCGACCCTGCGCCAGCTTCGTTATCTGGTGGCTCTGGACGAGCACCGCCATTTCGGACGGGCAGCCGAGGCCTGCCTGGTGACCCAGTCCACCCTGTCGGCGGGCCTCCAGGAACTGGAAAACCTGCTGGGCGTGGTGCTGGTGGAGCGGACCAAGCGCAGGGTGCTGATGACTCCTCTGGGTAACCAGATCGCCGACCGCGCCCGGGGCCTGTTGCGTGATGCCGAGGATTTGGCCGACCTGGCCCAGGCGGCGGGCGAGGCGCTGACCGGGCCGCTGCGCCTGGGCGTCATTCCCACCATCGGCCCGTTCCTGCTGCACCGGGTGTTGCCGGGCCTTCGCGCCGCCTATCCCCGACTGCGGCTGGAACTGCGCGAGGAACGCACGGCGGTGGTGCTGGAGCGGCTGAATGCCGGCGACCTGGATGTGGGCTTGATCGCCTTTCCCTGGCCCACCGACGATCTGGAGGTGGCCATCATCGCCGACGATCCCTTCGTCGTGGCCCTGTCGCCCGACCATCCTTTGGCGCGTGAGCCGGGGCCGGTGCCCACCGTGGCCCTGGCCCAGGCCGAAATGCTGCTGCTGGAAGAGGGCAACTGCCTGAAGGAACACGCGCTGGCCGCCTGTTCCCTGGCTCCGGCGCGGGCCGGCGGCATCCAGGCCACCTCGCTGCACACCCTGGTCCAGATGGTGGCGGGCGGGCTGGGCATGACCGTGCTGCCCAAGCTGGCGGTGGATGGCGACATTCTGCGCGGCACCAACCTGGTGACGCGGCCGCTGCTAGGCGGTGAGCAGGGCCGGCAGATCGGGCTGTGCTGGCGCCGGTCCAGCCCGCGCGCCGAGGAATTCCGGCTGCTGGCCGCCGAGATCGGCCGCCTGGGGTTTTAGCTCAGGCTTCGGCGGCGGGGGCCTCGGCCGGCGCCGGTTTGATCTCGGGCGCCGGCTCGGGCTCGGACGAGGGCGGGGAGCCGGTCAGGTGGCTTTGCACCGCCACCTGGGTCTCCACCTCGCGCCTCAGGTCGCGGCGCAGCGCCTTGGTGCGCTGGTCCAGGGTGACCAGGTCGCCCTTGAGCCCCTCCAGCAGCCGCATCATCAGATCGCGGTCGGCCTGCAGCTTTTCCTCGAATTCGGTCTGGCGTTTCAGCAGCGCCGCCTCGGCGGTGTCCAGGCGGGTGGCCATGTCTTTCAACATATTGCTGCGGATCTTCTCGATCTCGTCCACCAACTCGCGCTTGATGAACTTGGCGCGCTTGTCCATCTCCTCCTGGGCCCTGGTCAGCCCGTCATCGAGCTGTTGCTGCATGTCCATTTTCAGCTGGTAGGCGCTGCGCACCAGGGCGCTCATATAGAAGATCAGGCCGCCGCCGACCACCACGATCAGCCCGGCCCCAAGGCTCACCACGGCAACGGTGAACACATCCATGGAAAGGTCCTTTTCCGCCCGGCGGCTGTTCTGGCGCCCAGGCCCCAAATGCCACCATTCCGCCATGAATTTCAACGATCTTCATCCGTGTCTTTGGTCATGGTTGCCGCCGTCGGCACTGGGCTTAAGATGAACCGATGGAAAGAACCCCCGGGGGGACCGATGCAGGATCTGGGTCGCTGGATCGCGGAACACCGCGTTACCGAAGTGGAATGTCTGGTGCCGGACATGTCCGGCGTGCCGCGCGGCAAGATCCTGCCGGCGCAGCGGTTCGTGCAAAGCCTGACCGACCGGGGCTTGCGCCTGCCGGAAAGCATCTTCGTGCAGACCGTCACCGGAGACTATCCCGAGGAGGACATCACCAACGAAGCCAATGGCGACATCTATCTGCGCCCCGATCCGGCCACGGTTCGGCTGGTGCCCTGGTATGACGAGCCTACGGCGCTGGTGATCAGTGACAGCTTCCATGCCGACGGCCGGCCGGTGGACATCTCCCCGCGCCAGGTGCTGCGCCGGGTGCTGGCGCTGTATGAGCAGAAGGGCTGGAAGCCCATCGTGGCGCCCGAGCTGGAATTCTTCCTGGTCAAGCCCAACCCCGACCCCGATGAGCCCCTAAGCCCGCCGGTGGGCCGTTCGGGCCGGGCCGAGACCGGGCGCCAATCCTATGGCGTGGATGCGGTGAACGAGTTCGATCCCTTGTTCGAGCAGGTCTATGACTATTGCAAGGTTCAGGGGCTGGACGTGGACACGTTGAGCCACGAGGCCGGCGCCGGCCAGATGGAGATCAATTTCAACCATGGCGAGGCGCTGGACCTGGCCGACCAGGTGTTCCTGTTCAAGCGCACGGTGCGCCAGGTGGGCATCCGGCACAATGTCTATGCCACCTTCATGGCCAAGCCCATGCAGAACGAACCCGGCTCGGCCATGCATATCCACCTGAACCTGTTGGACAGCGCCGGCGGGCAGAACCTGTTCGCCGACCCCGACGGCTCGGACACCGCCATGTTCCGCCATTTCATCGGGGGCCTACGCAAATATTTGCCCACCGCCATGCTTCTGTTCGCGCCCAATGTGAACAGCTATCGCCGGATCGTCCCCGACTATGACGCCCCGATCAATGTTCACTGGGGCTATGACAACCGCACCGTGGGCCTGCGCGTGCCCCATTCCGGCCATCGGTCGCGACGGGTCGAGAACCGGCTGGCGGGGGCCGACGCCAACCCCTATCTGGCCATCGCCGGATCGCTGGCTTGCGGCTATTTGGGCATCCAGGAAAAGATCGATCCGGGCAAGCCCATCGAGGGTTCGGGCTATACCCGCGCCCACAGCCTGCCGCGCCATTTGCCCGAGGCTTTGGAGAAGATGCGCCTGGCCAAGCCCCTGCGCGACGTGCTGGGCGAGGACTTCATTGCCGCCCTGATGGCGGTCAAGGAACATGAGTGGGACGCCTATCAGCGGGTGGTGTCCAGCTGGGAGCGCGAGCACCTGCTCCTAAATGTCTGAAGTAAAAGGCCAATATTAATTTTCCAAAGCCTCTCTAAACGGCATTGACTCTGGGGGGGATGGCTTGGAATATCGCGCTCGCGGCATGGGACGGAACGCCCGGACGAGGGACTAAAGAACGATGCCGCTTTCGTCCAACCATCCTGCTTTCGAGGTTGCCATGCGCGCATCCCTTGCCAAGCTGTTTATGGCGGCTACCGCCCTCGTCACCATCTCCTCCGGCGCCAAGGCCGAGGAGGAGAAGGTTCTTAACGTTTACAACTGGTCCGACTACATCGCCGAAGACACCCTGAAGCGGTTCGAGCAGGAAACCGGCATCAAGGTCAACTACGATGTCTATGACGACAACGAAGTGCTGGCCGCCAAGCTGATGGCCGGCAAGTCGGGCTATGACGTGGTGTTCCCGTCCGCTTCCTTCCTGCCGCCGCAGATCCAGGCCGGTGTGTACCAGAAGCTTGACAAGTCCAAGGTTCCGAACCTGTCCAATGTGGACGCCGGTGCGTTGAAGCGCCTGGAAAAGTATGACGCTGGCAACATTCATGCCGTGCCCTACATGACCGCGCCCACCGGCTTTGCCTTCAACGTGGACAAGATCAAGAAGCTGGTCCCCGACGCCCCCACCGACAGCTGGGCCATGCTGATGGACCCCAAGGTGCTGGCCAAGCTGAAGTCCTGCGGCGTGACCCTGCTGGATGCGGCCGACGAGGCCTTCCCGGCGGCCCTGGCCTATCTGGGCAAGGACCCGACCAGCCAGTCCAAGGAAGACCTGCAGGCGGCGTCCAAGGTGCTGAACGATGTGCGCCCGCACCTGAAGTACATCCATTCCTCCAAGTATATCAACGACTTGGCCAATGGTGACATCTGCGTGGCGCATGGCTATGGCGGCGACCTGATCCAGGCCCGCGACCGCGCCGCCGAAGCCGGCAAGGGCGTAAACATCCAGGTGGTGGTGCCCAAGGAAGGCGCCCAGGCCGTGACCGATGTGATGGTCATTCCCGCCGATGCCCCGCATCCCGGCAATGCCCATGCCTTCATCAACTTCATCCTGCGCCCCGACGTGATCGGCCCGATCACCGAGTTCGTGGGCTATGGCAATTCGGTCAAGGGTTCCGAGAAGCATGTTTCGCAAGCCCGCCTGACTGACCCGGTGGTCTATCCGCCGGCCGCCGTGCAGGAGAAGATGTTCATGGTCCCGGCTCCGTCCAAGGAGTTCCTGCGTGAGCGCAATCGCGCCTGGACCAAGATCAAGTCCCGCTTCTAGTCAGGCGGTACAAGGTCGCTAATGGAATGCGCCCCGGCCCATGATGGCCGGGGCGTCGTGTTTCACCGCTGATTTCCGTTCTGATCGGAAGGATTAAGATGGTTCAGGCAGTTGGCGCCAAACCGGTTTTGCACCCGTGGGCCGATCCGAATGCTCAGCCCTTCATCAGCATCCAAGGGGTCTCGAAGACCTTTGGTGACTTCGTCGCCGTGAGCAAGATCGACCTGGACATCTATCGGGGCGAGCTGTTCTCGCTGCTGGGTGCGTCCGGCTGCGGCAAGACCACCCTGCTGCGCATGCTGGCCGGGTTCGAGACGCCCACCGAAGGCAAGATCTTCATCGATGGCGTGGACATGTCGCAGGTGCCGCCCTATGAGCGCCCCGTGAACATGATGTTCCAGAGCTATGCCCTGTTTCCGCACATGACGGTCGAGCAGAACATCGGCTTTGGCCTGAAGCAGGACGGCATGCCAAAGGCGCAGATCGCCGACCGGGTCAAGGCCATGCTGGACATGGTGCAGATGACCAAATTCGGCAAGCGCAAGCCGCACCAGCTGTCGGGCGGCCAGCGCCAGCGCGTGGCCCTGGCCCGCGCCCTGGCCAAGCAGCCCAAGGTGCTGCTGCTGGACGAGCCGCTGGGCGCGCTGGACAAGAAGCTGCGCGAGCAGACCCAGTTCGAGTTGGTGAACATCCAGGAAAAGATCGGCACCACCTTCGTCATGGTGACCCATGACCAGGAGGAGGCCATGACCATGTCCACCCGCATTGCGGTGATGAACCAGGGCTATATCGAGCAGATTGGCACGCCCCGGGAAATCTACGAATATCCGCAGACCTGCTATGTGGCCGACTTCATCGGCGTGGCCAACATGTTCGACGGCCAGGTGGCGGCCAACATGGCCGACACCGCCCAGGTGCATTGCCCCGAACTGGGCGTGCCGGTGCAGGTGGACCAGGCCTCGGGTGTGCCGGTGGGTGCCTCGGTGACCGTGATGGTGCGGCCCGAAAAGATGAAGGTGACCCGCGAGCGTCCAGCCGAGGACACCAATGTGATTCGCGGCGTGGTCAAGGAAATCGCCTATCTGGGCGACATCTCCATCTATCACTTCCAGCTGGACAGCGGAAAGATGGTCGAGGTCTCGCTGACCAACCTGCGCCACACCGCCGAGCAACCGCTGACCTGGGATGACGAGGTGTGGATCAGCTGGCATCCCGCCAATGCCGTCCTGCTGACCCAATAAGGGGAGGGGTGCGATGAGCGACGTGGCCGGCGCCCCCCTGGTGGGCAAGAGCCTGGTGGAGAAGCACAAGCCGATCCACAAGCGCGTGCTGCATGTGGCCAAGGCCATGGGCCTGGGTGGGCGCAGCCTGGTGGCGGGCATTCCCTATGTCTGGCTGCTGGTGTTCTTCCTGATCCCGTTCCTGATCGTCCTGAAGATCAGCCTGGCCCAGTCGGAATACCAGATCCCGCCCTACAGCCCCATGTTCCAGCTGGTGGACGACACCTGGCTGCAGATCCGGGTCAATCTGGGCAATTTCCTGCTGCTGTTCGAGGATGGGCTCTATGTGACGGCCTATCTGAACTCGCTGAAGATCGCCGCCGTCTCGACCCTGATCACCCTCTTGATCGGCTATCCCATGGCCTATGCCATCGCCCGGGCCGACAAGTCGGTGCGCGGCGCGCTGCTGATGCTGGTGATCCTTCCCTTCTGGACCAGCTTCCTGATCCGCGTCTATGCCTGGGTCGGCATCCTGAAGACCGAGGGGTTGCTGAACAATTTCCTGATCTGGATCGGGATCATCGACCAGCCGCTGAACATTCTTTACACCGATACGGCGGTCTATCTGGGCATCGTCTATTCCTATCTGCCTTTCATGGTGCTGCCGCTCTACGCCACCCTGGAAAAGATGGACCTGTCGCTGCTGGAAGCCGCCGCCGATCTGGGCTGCCGTCCGCTGCGCGCCTTCTGGGCCATCACCTTTCCGCTGTCGCTGCCGGGCGTGGTGGCCGGCGCCATGTTGGTCTTCATCCCGGCGGTGGGCGAATTCGTGATCCCCGACCTGTTGGGCGGGCCGGATACGCTGATGATCGGCAAGGTGCTGTGGACCGACTTCTTCAACAATCGCGACTGGCCGGTGGCCTCGGCGGTGGCGGTGGCCATGCTGGTGTTGCTGGTGGCGCCCATCATGCTGTTCCAGCATTACCAGGCCAAGCAGAACGGGGAGGGCCGCTGAGATGAAAAGTCGCGCCTTCGCCCTGTTCACCGCCCTGGCCTTCGGCTATGCGTTCCTCTACATCCCGATCCTGTCGCTGATCGTTTACAGCTTCAACGAGAACCGGCTGGTGACCGTGTGGTCGGGCTTTTCGACCAAGTGGTATGCCGAACTGCTGCAGAACGACAAGATCCTGGACGCCGCCTGGCTGTCCCTGGAAATTGCCGTGATGAACGCCACCGGCGCGGTGATCCTGGGCACCCTTGCCGCCGTGGTGCTGGTGCGCTTTGGCCGCTTTCGCAGCCGCACCTTGTTCTCGGCCATGGTGACCGCGCCGCTGGTGATGCCGGAAGTGATCACCGGCCTGGCCCTGCTGCTGTTGTTCGTGGCGCTGGAGCAGGCGGTGGGCTGGCCCGCCGGCCGCTCGGTGACCACCATCACCATCGCCCACATCACCTTCTCGATGGCCTTCGTCACCGTGGTGGTGCAGTCGCGCTTGTCGCAGATGGATGCCAGCCTGGAAGAAGCCGCCATGGACCTGGGCGCCCGCCCGGCCAAGGTGTTCTTTGTCATCACCCTGCCCATCATCGCTCCGGCGCTGCTGGCGGGGTGGCTGCTGGCCTTCACCATGTCGTTGGACGATCTGGTGATCTCCAGCTTCGTCTCGGGTCCGGCCTCGACCACCCTGCCCATGGTGATCTTCTCGAGCGTGCGCCTTGGCGTGTCGCCGCAGATCAACGCCTTGGCCACCATCGTGGTGCTGCTGGTCACCATCGGCATCATCCTGTCGGGCATCATCATGCATCGCCAGGAAGCGCAGCGTCAGCGCGACATGCAAACTGCCGCCAAGGCCTGACCGGCGGCCTGGGGGGAATGGACAGAAGGGCGCGGGGGGCAACCTCCGCGCCCTTTGCCTTTGCTCAGCGGCTGCCCTGTTGCTGGTCGCGGGGCAGGTCCAGGGTCACATAGGTCTGGCTCTCGCCCCGCCGCACCAGGAGCAGCACGCTGGGCCGGCCCTGTTTCTCGGCCTGCTGCACCTGCTGGCGCACCTCGGGCGGATTTTTCACCGGCTGCTGGCCCACCTGGGTGATCACGTCCCCGGGCCGGATGCCCCGTTCCGCCGCCGGGCTGCCCTGGCGCACTCCCTGCACCAGCACGCCCTGGGTCGAGGCGGGAATACCCAATTGAGCCTTGACCGGGTCGGTCAGCGGCGCCAGCGCCAGCCCCAATTCGGTGGGCTCGCCGCCCCCCTGGCCGGCCATGGCCTGCTGCGGGTCCTGGGGCAGCTCGGCCACGGTCAGATTGACCTGCTGCCGCTTGCCCTGGCGCAGTACCGTCACCTGGGCCTTGGTGCCGATCTGGGTCTCGGCCACCAGTCGGGGCAGGCGGTGGCCCTCGTCCAATGGCGTGCCCTGGAAGGACAGGATCACATCGCCGGCCCGCAGGCCCGCCTCGGCCGCCGGGCTGCCGGCGATCACGTCGGCCACCAGCGCGCCCTGCGGCCGCTCCAGGCCCAGGGCCTGGGCGATGTCGGGGTTCACCTGCTGGATCTGCACGCCCAGCCAGCCGCGCCGCACGGTGCCGGTTTCGCGCAGCTGCGCAATCACCGGCTGCGCCAGGGACGAGGGAATGGCGAAGCCCAGCCCGATGGAGCCGCCGGTGGGCGAGAAGATGGCGGTGTTGATGCCGATCACCCGTCCGGCCATGTTGAACAGCGGCCCGCCGGAGTTGCCCTGGTTGATGGAGGCATCGGTCTGCAGGAAGGCGTCATAGGGGCCCTGGCCGATGTCGCGGGCGGTGGCCGACAGGATGCCAGCGGTGACCGTGCCGCCCAGGCCGAAGGGATTGCCGATGGCCAGGGTCCATTCCCCCACCTGGGCCTGTTCCGAATTTCCCCATTGCACATAGGGCAGCGGCTCGGGCGCCTCGATCTTCAACAGGGCCAGGTCGGTGCGCTGGTCCCGGCCCACCAGCTTGGCCTCGAAGCGGCGCTCGTTCTGCAGGATCACCGAGATGGTGTCCGCTTCCTCGACCACATGGCCATTGGTGACCACATAGCCGGTTGGATCGATGATGAAGCCCGAACCCAGGGCGGCGCCCCGGCGCGGAGACTGGTCGGGGAAGTCGGGCATGGGCGGGCCGAAGGGGAAGGGCAGGCGCGGCGCCTCGCGCCCCTGTTGGGTTATCCTGCGTTCGGTCGATATGTTGACCACCGCGGGCAGCAGCGGCTTGGCCAGGTCAACGAAATTGGACGGCACGCTGACCGGCGGCGGCTGGACCGGCTGGCCGGCCTGGGCCTGTTCCATGGCGCGGTCCATCATCTCCTGGTCGGTCTGCGCCGCCGCGGGGCCTTGGGCGGCGGCCGGCGTGGCCAGCAGAGCCGCCAGGCCCAAGGCAGCCAGCCCGGTAAGAGGGGTGAGGGGGCGGGGCATCCGTTCCTCCGACTGTCGGTTTCTCCTCCAGGCAACGGTTCAGCCGCCCGGAAGTTTCCGGCAAAAGGAGTCCCCCCGGGGCGCCCGAACGTGGTATCCCGGACCGGCACAAGGGGAGGGGACCGCCGTGGCCTGCTTTGCCGCCATCGATTTCGAGACCGCCGACAATGGCCGGGATTCCGCCTGCGCCGTGTCCGTGGTGTTGGTGCGCGGCGACCAGGTGGCGGACAGCTTCACCACCCTGATCCGCCCGCCGCGCCGCCGCGTCATGTTCACCCATATCCACGGCCTGACCTGGGAGATGTTGAAGGACGCCCCGGCCTTTGCCGAGGTCTGGCCGGGCATGCGGGCGCTGATCGAGCAGGCCGAGTTCCTGGCTGCCCACAACGCCTCCTTCGACCGGGGCGTGCTGGACGCCTGCTGCCAGGCCAATGGCTTCACCGCCCCGGCGCGGCCCTTCGTCTGCACGGTGCAACTGGCCCGCCGGGTGTGGAACCTCTATCCCACCAAACTGAATAATGTATGTGATTTCTTGGGCATCGGGCTGAAGCACCACGACGCCGGCTCGGACGCCCGAGCCTGCGCCGAAATCGTGATCCGCGCCCATGCCGAAGGCGCTATGGCGAGTTAGATCCCTAGGCGGGGAAGTTCCATCTTTGGGCAGCGGTTCATCACCACCGCCACGCCTTGGGCCTCGGCGCGGGCGGCAGCCTCGTCGTCCTCGACCCCCAATTGCATCCAGACCAGACGAGCACCCAGGCGCACCGCCTCGTCGCTGACCGCACCAGCGGCGTCCGAGCGGCGGAAGATGTCCACCATCTGGAAGGGTACGGGAATGTCGGCCAGTTCGGCATAAACCGTCTCGCCCAGCAGGGTCTGGCCGGCCAGGCCGGGATTCACCGGGATCACCCGGAAGCCCTTCTGCTGCAGATAGGCCATCACATAATGGGCGGGGCGTTCCGGCTTGGGGCTGGCCCCCACCAGCGCGATGGTCTTCACCTGAGCCAGCAACTCGCGCAGGGACTGGTCGCTCAACACACCCACCGGAACCTCCTTGCCATGGTTTTCCCAAAGGATGCGAGGCGGGTGGCCGGTTGGCAATCCTCCGTTTGACGCAGGGGTGTAACCGGAATTACCTTCTAGCCCCCGTTGGTCCTTTTGGAAGGGTTCCAGATGCCGAAGATCTCCGTGTCAGAGTTCCAGCACCTGATCGAGGCCGAGGTCCAGCCCAGCAGCTATTTCGGCATCGAAACCGTCAGCATCGAGCCGGGCCGGGCGGTGCTGCGCATGCCGGCCATTCCCGCAACCCTGCGCCCCGGCCCCTCGGTGTCGGGTCCGGCCATGATGTGCATGGCGGATTTGGCCATGTGGGCCGTGGTGCTGGCCGGCATCGGCCGGGTGGAAATGTGCGTCACCACCAATCTGCACATGAATTTCCTGCGTGCCGCCGGTAACAAGGCGGTGATCGCCGAGGCCACCATCCTGAAGCAGGGCAAGCGCCTGGCGGTGACCGAGGTGACCATCACGCCCGAGGGCAGTGATGATCCGGTGGCCCATGCCACCGCCACCTATTCCATCCCGCCGGCCACATAGGGGCGGGAAGGGGGCTTATTCCTCGATCAGTTCGGGCGGGGTGCTGACCTGGAACCGCGAGGGGTCGTCGGACAGCATCTGCAGCGCCACCACGCCATTGGCCGAGCGCACGATCATCTCGCAGAACCACGAGCCGTCATCGAGCTGCATGGGCGTGCCCATCTCGATGGCGGTGACGCCTTCCACATCCATGGACAGGGAATGATTGTCGCGGAAGGAAATGGCCGCCACGGTCTTCATGATTCGCTCCGGTCTGATTGATTTTCCCCGAACAGACGGTCCTCCAAAGCGCCCAAGCCGTCAATGGGGGATTATCAGTGCGGGCTGCGGCCCATTCTTCCGGGAAAATCAGCCATTTCCCGTGTGGTAAAATAATACCACCAGGCTAAACCCATTGATTTTCCACGATTTTCTTGAAAACGCG
>CAYOKN010000027.1:0-17800 GCA_964404545.1 uncultured Rhodospirillaceae bacterium
AGCAGTGCTCTCCCTGTTCGTCATCGCCGGGCTTGACCCGGCGATCCACGTGCTGGGGCCAGGAAATGCCTTGGGAACGGTGCCTTAGGCGGCGAGGCGTGGATGCCCGCGTCAAGCGCGGGCATGACGGGGAAAGAGATTTCAGCCCTCTTTCCATTTGATCGAGCAGCCGATGCTGGCGAACTGGTCCAGCGGGCCCTTGCCGGTTTCGGCCACCTGGCGCATGGCCTCGAACAGGTCGCGGCGCACCGAGGGCGGCGCCGCCTCCTTGCGGCTTTCGTCCAGCCGGCCCCGGTATTGCAGCCCCAGCCCGGCGTCGAAGCCGAAGAAGTCCGGGGTGCACACGGCGTCATAGGCCCGCGCCACCTCCTGGCTTTCGTCGAACAGATAGGGGAAGCCGAAGCCGTGCCGGGCGGCAAACCGCTTCATGTTGTCGAAGCTGTCCTCCGGATACTGCACCGGATCATTGGCGTTGATGGCCACCGTGCGGATGCCCAGGGCCTCCAGCTCGCGGGCATCGCGCACGATGCGGTCGATCACCGCCTTCACATAGGGGCAGTGGTTGCAGATGAACATCACCAGCGTCCCCCGCGCGCCCCGCAACTCCTCCAGCGCCCAGTCGCGGCCGTCGATGCCGGGCAGCCGGAAGCCGGGCGCGGTCCAGCCGAAATTGCACAGGGGCGTGGTCATGGCCATGGGGCGGGCTCCTTCTGCCTTAAGATTCCGTTAGGCGGACGCTAGTATCTTCGAGCATAGGGCACAACCGCCCAATCGCGCGCACTGACGGAACCGGCCATGCGACAGCTTCTGACCCTTGCGGCCCTTGCCGGCCTGTCCGCCCTGACGGCGGCCTGCAGCGCCCTGCCCGACAACCCGGCCGGGTCGGTCGAGCGCGGCCAAGGCCAGTTCTACAAATATGTGGGCGAGCCGGTGATGAAGGCCACCCACTCGCCGCTGGACCCCTGGCCCACCTTCGGCGCGCTGGAAGTGATCACCATCATCAACACCGACAAAACCATGACCGACCATGTGGCCGGCTGGATCACGGGCAAGGACTGCTCGTCGGTGCGGGCCAACAGCGAATGGGACGGCCGCTGGTGCATCGAGCACGAGCCCGAGCGCGTGGTCCTGCCGCCCCGGGCCACTTATTGCTATCGCAGCCTGGGCCGGGTGGATTGCTATGAGCAGCCAGCTCTGAACCGCCAGCTGCTGGGCCGCGACGTGCGCTCGCCCATCGAGCCGCCGTTGACGCTGCGGTAGCATGCTTCGAGGCGCGGGCTGAAGCCCGCTCCTCGGCAGGAAGAACAGCGCGACTTCACATCAGTTTGCGCAGCATATCCATGGTGACCAGGGTGATGCCCTTGTCCGAGCGATAGAACCGCTGGGCGTCCAGGTCCGGGTCTTCGCCGATCACCATGCCGGGCGGGATGATGCAGCCGGTGTCCACGATGCAGCGGCGCAGGCGGGCATGGCGGCCCACATCCACATCGGGCAGGATCACCGAGTCCTCGACCACGCAATAGCTGTTCACCCGCACATTCGAGAACAGCATGGACCGGCGCACCGAGGCGCCCGAAATGATGCAGCCGCCGGACACCATGGAGTCCACCGCCATGCCGCGGCGGTCGTCGGAATCGAACACGAACTTGGCTGGCGGCAGTTGCATCTGATAGGTCCAGATGGGCCAGTTGGTGTCGTAGAGATTGAGGTCCGGGGTGATGGTGGTCAGGTCGATATTGGCTTCCCAATAGGCGTCGATGGTGCCCACGTCACGCCAATAGGCCTCCTCCGAGCCGCCGTCGCGCACGCAAGAATCCTGGAAGCGGTGGGCCACCACGCGGGCCTTGCCCACCAGGCCGGGGATCACATTGGTGCCGAAGTCATGGGCCGAGCTGGCGTCGGCGGCATCGGTCTGCAGCAGCTCGAACAGGAACTGGGCATTGAAGATATAGATGCCCATGCTGGCCAGGGCGCGGTCGGGCTTGCCCGGCACCGGCTGGGGATTGGCGGGCTTCTCGTCGAAGCGGACCACGTTCAGGTCCTCGTCCACCGCCATCACGCCGAAGCCGGTGGCATCGGGCAGCGGCACCTCCAGGCAGGCCACGGTCACGTCGGCATTGCGGGCCACGTGGAAGGCCAGCATGCGGCCGTAATCCATCTTGTAGATATGGTCGCCGGCCAGAACCAGCACATAGTCGGGATCATGGGCCCGAATGATGTCCAGGTTCTGATAGACCGCGTCGGCGGTGCCCTTGTACCAGTTCTCGCCCTCGGTGCGCTGCTGGGCCGGCAACAGCTCGATGAACTCGTTGAACTCGCCGCGCAGGAAGCCCCAGCCGCGCTGGATGTGCTGGATCAGGCTGTGCGCCTTGTACTGGGTCAGCACGCCGATGCGGCGGATGCCCGAATTCATGCAGTTGGACAGGGCGAAATCGACGATGCGGAACTTGCCGCCGAACGGGATGGCCGGCTTGGCGTGCCAGTCGGTCAGGGCTTTCAAACGGCTGCCGCGGCCTCCGGCGAGAACCAGGGCCAGGGTCTTGCGCAGGCGCTGGATGTTCTCGTGGTCAAGTCCGCTCTTGCGGTCCGGTTGATGGTACATCAACGCCGCGTCTCCCCCCAAACTGTTGGTCTCTCTGGGTTTCTGCCCATTGGTGTTGCCAATTACCGTGACATAGGGTGTGAAAAATCACAAGACCGCCCGGCCCCCATGACCGGATTGTCACGCACGCGCAATAAGCGGCCCATCACCATGGATGGGGTGCGGCCCAGCCTGATTCCAGGGGCTTTCCGAGGCTCCGTCGCTGGGCTAGTCTCATGGTCCTGATGGGGATAGGAAAGGAACGGGTCCATGCGCGTGCTGTTCGCGTCGTCCGAAGTGTTTCCGCTGGCCAAGACCGGCGGTCTGGCCGATGTGAGCGGCGCCCTGCCGGCCGCCCTGGCCGAACTTGGGCATGACGTGCGCATCATCATGCCGGGCTATGGCGAGGCGCTGCAGCGCGCCGGCAGCCTGACCCCGGTCTGCGACCTGGGCGAGGCCTGGGACTATGGCCGGGCCACCCTGGTGCAGGGGCGCCTGCCGGGCAGCAATGTTCCCGTCTGGCTGATCCAATGCCCCGGCCTGTATGAGCGCCCCGGCGGTCCGTACCAGGCGCCCGGCGGTGCCGACTGGGAGGATAACGACCGCCGCTTCGCCTTCCTGTCCCAGGTGACCGCCCGGCTGTGCCAGGACTGGAGCCCCGCCGGCTGGGTCCCTGAGGTGTTGCATGTGAACGACTGGCAGACCGGCCTGGCGCCCGCCTATCTGTGGGCCTGGGGCAGCCCGCGCCCGCGCACCGTGCTGACCATCCATAACATGGCCTATCAGGGCAATTTCCCCGCCAATGCCATGCTGCGCATGGACCTGCCCTGGGAGATGTTCACCATCGAGGGCGTGGAATATTGGAACCAGGTGTCCTGCCTGAAGGCGGGCATGAACTATTCCCACAAGCTGACCACCGTCAGCCCCACCTATGCGCGCGAGATCCAGACGCCGGAATTCGGCTGCGGCATGGACGGCATCCTGTCGCACCGGGCCGGCGACCTGACCGGTGTGCTGAACGGCGCCGACTACCATGTGTGGAACCCGGTGGACGACCCGCATCTGGCGGTCAAGTTCGGCCCGGCGCTGGAGCATAAAGCCGCCAACAAGGAGGCGCTGCAGCGCGAACTAGGCCTGCCGGTGGCGCCCGATGCGCCGCTGATGGTGGTGATCAGCCGCCTGAACTGGCACAAGGGCATGGACATGGTGCTGGCAGCCGCCGCCACCATCCTGGGGCAGGGGGCGCAGCTGGCGGTGCTGGGCACCGGCGACCGCGACCTGGAGAACGGCTTCAAGGCGCTGGCCGCGTCGAACCGCGGCCAGGTGTCGGTGACCATCGGCTATTCCGAGCCGCTGGCGCACCGCATGCAGGCGGGCGGCGACATGCTGCTGATGCCCAGCCGGCATGAACCCTGCGGCCTGACCCAGCTCTATGCCATGCGTTATGGCTGCGTGCCGGTGGTGCACCGCACCGGCGGACTGGCCGACACCGTCACCGATACCGGCCGCGACACCCTGTTGGCCGGCAGCGCCACCGGATTTGTCTGCGACCAGGCTTCCACCCCGGCGCTGCAATGGTGCGTCGAGCGGGCCATCGCCGCCTATCGTCAGCCGGAAACCTGGCGCAAGATCCAGTCCAACGGGGTACGCCAGGATTTCTCGTGGGAGGTTTCCGCAAAGCGGTACCTCGCGGTGTATCAGTCCATTAATCCCTGAGCCAGGGTTGCCCCATCTCCCCCGGTCCCTCATATTGGGAAAGCGATCAAGTTGACCGGAAGGAGACGTTTTGACACGGCTGGTGGTGGTATCCAACCGGGTCGCCGTGCCCGAGGAAGGCGCTGCCCGCGCCGGCGGGCTGGCGGTGGCCCTGCGGGAAGCCCTGGATGTGAATGGCGGGGTCTGGTTCGGCTGGAGCGGCAAGATTGCCCCGGCCACAAGCACCGAGCCGCACATCCTGCACAAGGACAAGGTGACCTATGCGACCCTGGACCTGTCGCGCAAGGATCACGCGGAATATTACAACGGCTTCGCCAACCGCACCCTGTGGCCGCTATTCCACTACCGGCTGGGCCTGACCGCCTTCAACCGCGACGACTCGGCCGGCTATATGCGGGTGAACCGCCTGTTCGCCGAGCGGCTGAAGCCGCTGCTGCGCCCCGACGACATGATCTGGGTGCATGACTATCACCTGATCCCCCTGGGCGACGAGCTGCGCCAGATCGGCGTCGAGAACCCCATCGGCTTTTTCCTGCACACGCCCTTTCCCGCCTCCGAGGTGCTGCTGGCCCTGCCCAGCCATGACCGCATCGGCCGGGGCCTGTGCTCCTACGACCTGGTGGGGTTCCAGACCGCCAGCCATCTGCGCGCCTTCCATGACTATGTGACGCTCGAGGCGGGCGGCGAGGTGCTGTCCAACGGGCTGGTGCGGGCCTATGGCCGCACCCTGAAGGCCGAGGCCTTTCCCATCGGCATCGACGTGGCGCCCATGATCGAGGCGGCCGAGACCTCGGGCCGGCTGAATTCCATCAAGCGCCTGCACAAGCGATTCGGCGACTGCCGGCTGATGATCGGCGTGGACCGGCTGGACTATTCCAAGGGCCTGCCGGAGCGGTTCGATGCCTTTTCCATGTTCCTGGAAAAGCATCCCAATTGGCGCAATAAGGTCAGCTTCATGCAGATCGCCCCGGCCTCGCGCTCGGACGTGCCGGAATATCAGGAACTGCGCAATACCTTGGAGGCCAAGGCGGGCCAGTTGAACGGCCGCTTCGCCGAGTTCGACTGGACGCCGCTGCATTACCTGAATTCCAGCTTCCAGCGCGGCACCCTGGCCGGCTTCTACCGCTTTTCCCGGGTGGGGTTGGTGACGCCGCTGCGCGACGGCATGAACCTGGTGGCCAAGGAATATGTGGCCTCGCAGGACCCGGCCAATCCGGGTGTCCTGGTGCTGTCGCGCTTTGCCGGGGCGGCGCGCGAGCTGGGGGCGGCCCTGCTGGTCAATCCGTACGACACCATGGGCATGGCCGACGCCATGCGCCGGGCGCTGGAAATGCCGCTTGAGGAGCGGCGCGAGAGATGGGAAGACATGATGAAGGCGGTCCGGGCCAGCGATATCGGCATCTGGCGGGACAGCTTCCTGACCAGCCTCAAGAAGGCGCCCTTCTCGGTGGAGTGACCCTCGCATGGCCCTGACCGGACCCGCCCTGATCGCCGACATCGGCGGCACCAATGCCCGTTTCGCCCTGGCCTTTCCCGGCGAGCGCGAGGCCCGCGACGCCTTGGTGCTGCGCTGTGCCGACTATGCCGGGCCCGAGCAGGCGGCCCGCGCCTATCTGGAGCGCACCGCGCCGGCGCGCCGGCCCATGCGCGGCGCCTTCGCCTTCGCCGGCCCCATCACCGGCGACCGGGTGGCCATGACCAACCATGCCTGGTCCTTTTCCATCGCCGAGGTCGAGCGCAGCCTGGGCTTCGAGCATCTGGCCGTGGTCAATGATTTCATCGCCGTGGCCATGGCGGTGCCCCGCCTGGCGCCCGAGGACGTCACCGTGATCGGCCCCGCCCTGGCCGGCCAGCACGGCATGCCCATCGGCGTGCTGGGGCCGGGCACCGGCCTGGGGGTCTCGGTGCTGGTGCCCGCCGGGCAACGCTATCTGGCCCTGGCCACCGAGGGCGGCCACGCCACCCTGCCGGCGGTGACCGAGCGGGAATGGGCGGTGATCCGGAAGCTGCAGGGGCTGTTCGGCCATGTGTCGGTGGAACGCTGCCTGTCCGGCCCGGGCCTGGTGAACCTCTATAACGCCCTGGCGGCGCTGGACGGGCGCGAGCCGGACAATCTGACCCCCGGCGATGTCAGCGAACGCGGCCTGGACGGCAGCGATCCCCATTGCGCCGAGGCGCTGCGGATGTTCTTCGCCCTGATGGGCTCGGCGGCGGGTAATCTGGCCCTGTCGGTGGGTGCGCGCGGCGGTATCGTGTTGGCCGGCGGCATCCTGCCGCGCATGACCGAGGCCTTCGCCGCCTCGGACTTCCGCGAGCGGTTCGAGGCCAAGGGACGCTTCCGCGCCTATCTGAAGGACATCCCCACCACGGTGATGATGCATCCCTATCCGGCTTTCCTGGGCCTGACCGAACTGGTCAGTCGGGCGACGGTGGCCTAGAGCCTTACCCCGAAATACTTTGGCGCCCTGGTAATCCTGTGTTTATTCTGCCGGTTCCTGTGGGGCCGGTAGTAACCGGGAAGTATTTGCCGGGGTTGTGCCGCAATTGATGCGATTCCTTTTGGTTGTGGTCGCCTGGAACCTGCTGTGGCTTCTGGCGCGGGTTCTGGAATATGCCCCCCATGCCAGCCTGTGGTATCCGCCGGCCGGTTTATCGCTCGCCCTTTATCTGGTCTATGGCTGGCGCGCCTTTCCCCTGGTGGCGGCGGGGGCCTTCATGGCGGCGCTGCAAGGCGCGCTGTTCTATGACAATGGCGCCCAAGGGGTGGGGCTGGTGCTGGTCTCGTCCCTGGGCTATGCGCTGACCCATGGCCTGGGCTATGGGCTGGGGGTTGCGCTGGTGCGGCGGCTGGCCGGCGGTCTGGCGGACCTGCGCGATCCAAAGGTGTCGCTGTCGCTGCTGCTGGCTGCGCCCGTGACCGGGCTGCTGGCGGCCATCGGCGGCACCCGCAACCTGGCCCTGTTCGGCGGCATGCCGTGGGAGGTGGCTGATTCCATCCTGGTGGGCTGGGCGGTGGGCGACACGGTGGGCGCCTTGGCCCTGGGGCCGGCCCTGGCCCATCTGCTGCTGCGCGTTGAAGCCGCGGGCCGCGGATTCGGCTGGCCGGCATACTACCGCGACAGCGATCCGGCCCAACCGGCGGGGCGGGGCGGCCTGGGGCTACCGCTGCTGCTGCTGCTGTTCCTGGCCGCCGGGCTGGCGGGCTATGGCCTGCATGCGGCGGTCGAGGAACTGCGGGTGTCGGTTATGGTCTATCTGGCCGTGGTGCCCTTGATGCTGCTGGCGGTTGTGGGCGGCGAAACCGTGACCCTCGCCGCCGTGGCCTTGTTCAGCCTGGGGCTGGCGGTGCTGACCCGGCTCCTGGGGCTGCATGACCAGGCCTTCGACTATCAGATGGCCATGATGATGATGGCCGCCGTGGGCTATTTCGCCCTGACCATCCCCAAGCTGCGGCGCGATGCGCTGGACCTGCGGCTGCAACTGGCGGCCAGCCGGCGCGCCCGCACCGAGGCCGAGCGCGCCCAGGACCGCAAGAGCTTCCTGCTGCGCACCGCCGGCCATGACCTGCGCCAGCCCTTGCAGGCGGTGGGGCTCTATCTCGAGGCGCTGGAGGCCGGCGCCGATCCCGCCCGCACCCTGGGCCGCGCCAAGGCCTCGGTGCAGCATCTGGGTGATTTGCTGACCACCATCCTGGACAATGCCAAGCTGGACGCCGGGCTGATCGATCCGGTGGTGCAGCGCTTCCCGCTGGCCCCCATGCTGGAGCGGCTGGCCATGGATTTCACCCTGCAGGCCGAGGCCAAGGGCCTGTCCCTGCGCTGGGTTCCCAGCAGCCAGAGCGCGGTCTCGGACCCGGTTCTGCTGGAATCCATGCTGCGCAACCTGATGCAGAACGCCTTGCGCTATACGCCCGCCGGGCGCCTGCTGCTGGGCGTACGCCGGCGGGGCATGGCGCTGGAAATCCAGGTCTGCGACACCGGCAAGGGAATCGAGCCCCAGGACCATGCCCGCATCTTCCAGGACTTCACCCGGCTGCAGCCGGACCTGGCGGCAGGTCATGGCATCGGGCTGTCGGTGGTGCGCCGCTTCGCAGAACTGCTGGGCCATCCCCTGTCGGTGCAGTCCGTGCCGGGCCGGGGCTCGGTATTCAGCATCCGCGTGCCTCGGGGCTGACGCGCCGATCCCGGCGATGCGGCATAGCCATTCCTTCGGGTTTGCCTTGCCGGGCCGAGGCCATTATCCTGTCGCCCGAAAAATGGACGGAGTCTTTCCTTGACCGACAAGCCTCAGCGCGACGCAGCCACCGAACTTCTGATCCAGGAAGTGGACGAGGATCTGCGGCGGGAGTTCTATACGCGCCTGTGGAAGAAGTATGGCGGGCTGGCCTTGGGCGTGGCCGTGGCCATCGTCGTGAGCGTGGCCGGCTACCAGGTCTGGACCAGCCAGGCGGCCCAGAAGCGGGCCCAGGAAGCCGCCGCCTTCAACACCGCCGTCACCACTGCGCCGGCCAACCGTGAGCAGGCGCTGGCCCAACTGGGCAAGCTGGCGGCGGAAAGCGATACCGGCTATGCCACCCTGGCGCCCTTCGCCCGTGCCGCGCTGTATGAGCAGGCTGGGGACATGAAGGCCGCCGCCGGGGAATTCGCCGCCATCGCTGCCGATGCCGACACGCCGCAGCTTTACCGCGAGTTGGCGGTGCTCAAGGGCGCCTTGTTGCAGCTGGACACCGCTGAGCCGAACCAGATCCGCTCCATGGTCGAGCCGCTGGCCAACAGCGGCGCCTGGCGCCATTCCGCCACCGAGGTGCTGGCGCTGCTGGCCCTGCGCCAGGGCGACGCCGCCAAGGCGCGCGACATCTACCGCCAGCTGGCCGACGATGCCGGCGCCCCGCAGGGCCTGCGCGCCCGCGCGGCCGAGATGCTGGCGGCCCTCGAGGCCAAGACCTCCAAGCAGGGATGAGCAAGCCGATGATGCGACGTCTGGTCCTGGGCCTGGTGGCGGTTGCCACCCTGGCCGGTTGCGAATCCTGGTTGGGTGAGGCCGAGGCGCCGCCGCTGCCCGGAAAGCGCGTCTCGGTGCTGTCGCTGGAGCGCAGCCTGAAGCCCGACGAGGGCGCGCCGGCCGAGGAAATCCGTATTCCCAAGCCCGAAGGCAATGCCGAGTGGCCGCAGGTGGGGGGCTATGCGCCCCATGCCATGCATCATATGGTGATCGGCCAGGCGCCGCGCCGGGCTTGGAGCACCGACATCGGCACCGGCTCGGCCAAGCGTATCCGTCTGCTGGCGCCGCCGGTGGTGGCTGCCGGCCGGGTGTTCGCCATGGATGCCCAGAGCACCGTCAGCGCCCTGGAGGAGAAGACCGGCCGCACCCTATGGTCCGTGGACCTGACGCCCGAGGATGACGACGGCGGCATGGGTGGCGGCATCGCCTATGACGAGGGCCGGCTGTTCGCCGCCACCGGCTATGCCCAGATCCAGGCCCTGGACGCCCGCACCGGCAAGCTGTTGTGGAAGAAGGACGTGACCGGCCCGGTACGCGCCGCCCCGGTGGTGCGCGGCGGCCGCGTGATCGTGGTATCGGTGGACAACCAGACCCACGCCCTGGCCGCCGATGACGGCCGCGTGCTGTGGACCCATTCCGGCGTGTCCGAGACCGCGGCCCTGCTGGGCGGCGCGTCGCCGGCGGTGGATGGCTCCACCGTGGTGGTGCCCTACAGCTCGGGCGAGATCTATGCCCTGCGTATCGAGAACGGCACCGTGCTGTGGACCGAAGCGGTGGCCAGCGCGCGGCGCACCGACCAGGCCGCCTCGCTGACCGACATCCGCGGCCTGCCGGTGATGGATCGGGGCCGCATCTATGCCATCGGCAATTCCGACCTGATGGTGGCCATCGACGAGCGCACCGGCAATCGCCTGTGGGATCGCTCGATCGGCGGCATCCAGACCCCCTGGGTGGCCGGCGACTATGTGTTCGTGGTCACCAACACCGCCGAGCTGGTGGCGGTGAACGGTAAGACCGGCCGCATCCATTGGGTCACCCCCCTGCAGGAATGGGAGGATGTGGAGGACCGCGAGGGCCGTCTGGTCTGGACCGGCCCCATCCTGGCCGGCGACCGCCTGATCGTGCTGTCGAACAACGGCTGGGCCGTCTCTGTTTCACCCTGGTCCGGCAAGATCCTCGGCCGCATGGACCTGCCTTCGGGCGTGACCGTGCCGCCGGTGGTGGCCAATAACACCCTGTTCGTCTTGACCGACGACGGCGACCTCGTGGCTTATCGCTAATATGTCTTTTACCGTCGCCATTATTGGCCGCCCCAATGTGGGCAAGTCGACCCTGTTCAACCGTCTGGCCGGGCGCCGCCTGGCCATCGTGCATGACCGTCCGGGCGTGACCCGCGACCGGCGCGAGGCGCCGGGCCGGCTGTTCGATATCCAGTTCACCATCATGGACACGGCCGGCCTGGAAGAGGCCTTTGACGACTCGGTCGAGGCGCGCATGCGCCAGCAGACCGAGAAGGCGCTGGAGATGGCCGACGTGGCCCTGATGCTGATCGATGCCCGCGCCGGCGTCACCCCGCTGGACAAGCATTTCGCCGACCGCATGCGCCGCCTGAAGACCAAGGTCCTCTTGGTGGCCAACAAATGCGAGGGCAAGGCCGGCGCGCCGGGCCTGTACGAGGCCTATGGCCTGGGGCTGGGCGAGCCCATTCCCATCTCGGCGGAGCATGGCGAGGGGCTGGGCGAGCTCTATGACGCCCTGCTGCCGCTGGCGGTGGAGCATGGCGGGCTGGTGCGCGACGAGGAGGACGAGCCCGAGGAGGTGTTCGAGGCCGCCGAGGACCGCGCCGAGGCCAATGCCTTCGACGACCAGGAGGCCGCCCAGGCGGCCGAGGACGCCGACGACCGCCCCATCCAGGTGGCCGTGGTGGGCCGCCCCAATGTGGGCAAGTCCACCCTGGTGAACCGCCTGCTGGGCGAGGACCGCATGCTGACCGGGCCCGAGGCCGGGCTGACTCGCGACGCCATCACCGTGGAATGGAACTTCCAGGGCCGGCGCTTCAAGCTGGTGGACACCGCCGGCCTGCGCAAGCGCGCCCAGATCACCGATGCGGTGGAAAAGCTGTCGGTGGCCAACACCATCGAGGCCATCAAAATGGCCCAGGTGGTGACGCTGGTGCTGGACGCCGACATGATCCTGGACAAGCAGGACCTGACCATCGCCCGCCTGGCCATTGACGAGGGCCGGGGGCTGGTGATCGCCATCAACAAATGGGACCAGGTGCAGGACAAGCAGGGTGCTTTGCAGCGCCTGAACGACCGGCTGGAGGCCTCGTTCTCGCAGGTCAAGGGCATCCCCACCGTGACCATCTCGGCCATCCAGGGCCGGGGCGTGGACCGGCTGATGGAGCAGGTGATCGCCACCTACAAGGTCTGGACCAAGCGCATCTCCACCGGCCACCTGAACCGCTGGCTGCACGGCGTGCTGGAACACCACCCGCCGCCGGCGGTGGCCGGGGGCCGGCGCATCAAGATCCGCTATATGACCCAGGCCAAAAGCCGCCCACCCACCTTCATCATCTTCGTCTCGCGCCCCGAGGAACTGCCGGAAAGCTATCTGCGCTATCTGGCCAATTCCATGCGCGAAACCTTCGACCTGCCCGGCGTGCCGCTGCGCATCTGGATGCGCAAGGGGAAGAACCCCTACGAGTGAGGCGAGGGGATGGTATTGGAGGGTTTAAATGCAAGTCGTTGACTTGTTTCCTCGCATCGAAGAAATACGGGCGGCCGTGGAAACTGCCGGCGGGACGGGTGGAGCGCGCAGACGGAGATGTCCGTTCTCGTGCTTGCTGTCTCGTAAGAGAGATCCAGGGCTCTCTTCCGGCAGCCTTCTTTCAGAAGCTTGACGCGACGATGAAGGCGGCGCGCGACCAATTGGATAGTTTTGCAGCAGACCGGCCGGTCAGAAAAATTGTTTACCTCGTTTGTAACTTCGATGATCTGCTTAACGAGTATGTTCACAGGTACCGCGGTCAGATAGCCGATCACCTTGAAGAATGCGACCTTGGCTTGGAAGTCGTTTTGGACACCAAGCCAGCGTTTTATGCGGCAACAGCCTAAATCTGATAGACCGCCCTCACGCCCCTGTGATTCCCCATTTCGGCCGGAAATCCCTAGGTTAAGAGCAAGGAGGATCTTCCATGCTCATTCGCCAAGCTCCCGACATCCGCCCGTCCGAGATCACGCCCAGGGCGCTCTATCTGCGCCGCCGGGCCTTCATTTCCGGTGGGCTGGCGGCGGGGATGCTGGCCTCGGCGCCGGCTTGGGCGGCCAAGCTGATGGGGGTGGGGGCGGCCCAGGACTTCGCCGGGGGCGAAAAGCCCACCGGCAAGGACTCGGTCACCAGCTACAACAACTTCTATGAGCTGGGCCTGGGCAAGACCGATCCCAAGGATAATGCGGACAAGCTGAAGACCCGGCCCTGGACCGTGGCGGTGGAGGGCGAATGCGCCAAGCCGGCCACGGTGGACCTGGATGACCTGATCCCCATGAACCGGCTGGAGGAGCGCATCTACCGACTGCGCTGTGTCGAGGCCTGGTCCATGGTGATCCCCTGGGTGGGGGTGCCGCTGGCCGATGTGCTGAAGCGGTTCGAGCCCACGTCCAAGGCCAAATATGTGGCCTTCCGCACGCTCCATGATCCCCAGAACCTGCCGGTGCAGCGCACCACGGTGATGGATTGGCCCTATCGGGAAGGCTTGCGCATGGACGAGGCCATGCATCCCTTGACCCTGCTGGCGGTGGGGCTCTATGGCGAGACCCTGCCAGGCCAGAATGGGGCGCCGGTGCGGCTGGTGGTGCCGTGGAAATATGGCTTCAAATCCATCAAGAGCATCGTCTCGATCCGCTTCACCGAAACCATGCCCCAGACCACCTGGAGCATGATGACGCCCGACGAATATGGCTTCTATGCCAATGTAAATCCCAAGGTGGACCATCCCCGCTGGAGCCAGGCCAAGGAACGCCGCATCGGCGAGTTCTTCAAGCGCGACACCCTGATGTTCAACGGCTATGCCGACCAGGTGGCCGGCCTGTATCGGGGCATGGACCTGGCGAAATATTATTGAGGCGGTTCGCGGCCCTCGGTCATCTCTCTCCCGCCGCCATGTCCGCGCTCGACGCGGGCATCCAGGTCTCGCCGTAACCCAGAGCAGAAAGGACCATCCGTGCATCGGGCCTTGAAACCCGTCACCTTTGCGCTGTTGCTGCTGCCCCTGGCCTGGCTGGTCTGGCTGGGGCTGTCCGGCGGGCTGGGGGCCAATCCCATCGAGGCGGTGGTGCGGTTTCTGGGCGACTGGGCCATCCGGGTGCTGCTGCTGGCCCTGGCCGTCACGCCGGTCCGTCGCCTGACCGGCTGGTCCGAACTGGCGCGGCTGCGGCGTATGGTGGGGCTGTTCGCCTTCTTCTATGTCAGCCTGCATCTGGCCGCCTATGTGGGGCTGGAGCAGTTCTTCGACTGGCAGGCCATTTGGAAGGATGTGGTGAAGCGCAAATTCATCACTGCCGGCATGCTGGCTTTCCTGCTGCTGCTGCCACTGGCCCTGACCTCGACTGCTGCCATGATCCGGCGCCTGGGCGGGGCGCGCTGGCGGGCGTTGCACAAGCTGGTGTTCCCGGCTGGCGTGCTGGCGGTGCTGCATCATTTCTGGCTGGTCAAGGCGGACGTGACCGAGCCGGTGATCCATGGGCTGATCCTGGCGGGGCTGATCGCTGTTCGACTGATTTCCCGGCCTCGTGCTGCACTGCACAAAGTCTTTGCTGCGCTGCAAAGGCAAAGTTGACTGTAATCGGCTCTAACCTTTGGAGTACACATCCTCCTTCTATTGCCTGTGCGAAGGGAGGGTGTTTCTGCTCCTATTGCCCACATTGTCCATGTTCCCTTTCTCAATTTGTGGTGATAGGATTGCCGGCGATGGGAATATTCGGAAACGGTGGCGTGGCCACTGGAAGGACGGTGCATCATGAGGCCGCTGGAAACCCACGTGGAATTGAGCTCGCATCTGTGGATGTTCAATCGGGTGAAGGAATTGCTCACCCGCGAAGGATTGCTGGCCCGCGACGCCAGTGACGTCGACGTCAAGGCCGCCGTGGCCCGCTGGGTCGAGATGCTGGCTGACAGCCACTTCCAGGACGCGGACGAGATCCGGCCGCACTGACCCTCCGCCCCAGCGCCAGGGGGGAGAGACAAAACAAAGGCCCGCTCCAAACCTTGGAGCGGGCCTTGCTGTCTGGAGTAGTCTGGTCCCGGGGCCGGTTACTGGTTCTGGGCCGGCGGCGGGTCGGTGACGATCACGCCTTCCTCTTCCAGCTGTTCGGCGGTGTTTTCCGGAAGGGCCACCGCGCCTTCCTCTTCCAATTCCTCTTCCAGCGAGCCCTGCTGTTCGCCGGGCACCGGGGCCGGGGTGGTCTCGGCCGGCGGGGTCACCACCACGGGCCCCGCATTCTCTTCGACGGTGGGCTCCACCGCAGCTTCTTCGGCATCGTCACAGGCCGCCAGGCCCAGGGCGAGCATCAGCGCACCGGCGGTCAGCACTTTGCTCAGCATGTCTCACTCCTCCACGTTGGGTGGCACTCCCCAAGGAACGTCCATGATAGCGATTCGGTTCCGGGGCAGGGGCGGTCCATCGGGAGAGGGAGGGAGAGCCTTGCGGAGGGGCGCGCTGCCCCTATTTCGCGGGCGGCGGGGGAACCTCGGCGTTATAGAGGCTGACCGTCGAGATGCTGTTCTTGGCCGAGGATTCGGTGATCTCGGTGGAATAGGCCACATAGATCAGGGTGTGGTGCGGCCGGTCGTAGATGCGCCGGATGCGCACATGCTTCATGACCAGGCTTTCGCGCTGGCTGAACACCACCTCGCCGTCCGCGTCCTGGTCGATATCGCCCAGGGCGATGGGGCCGGTCTGGCGGCAGGCTATGGAATAGTTGGACGGGTTCTCGAACCAGTTGCCGCCCATCAGCCGGTCGATGGTGCCCCGGTCGAAGCGGCTGATATGGCAGGTCACACCCTTGACCTTGGGGTCATCCAGCGCCTCGACCACGATGTCGTTGCCCTTGATGTCCAGGCCGATGCGGCCGATCTCGGCGGCGGACGCAGACCGGGCGGCAAGGGGCAGGGCGGCGAGGGCGAGCAGGGCGGCAAGCACAGGGACGGCGCGCATGGAAGGCTTCTCCGTGGGGCTGGGGCCTTTGCATCCTGCCGCAACTGGCCGCTTGGTGAAAGGCCCCAGTCCGCGCTAGGCTTGCGGCCATGCGGCCCTTTTCCCTGACCGCCAGCCTGCTGCTGGCCCTTTTGTCCGCCGAGCCGGCCTTGGCTGCCGGCAAGCCCAAGGGCTGTTTCGCCCAGGCCGAGCACCAAGCCGAGTGGGAGGTGCGCCACGGCGTGCGCCTGCGCGAGGCCGCCGACCGCTGCGGCGTGGTCTATCAGCCCGGCATGCCCAAGACCTGGGAAGGCGTGGCCGACAAGCTGGGGGCGCGCTTCAAGACGGCCAACGATACCCGCCGCAAGGCCTTCCAGCGGGAATTTCCCGACAATTTCGAAAACGCCATCGTCTGGTGGGACGGCAAGATCGTCATGTATTTCCGCAACTACCCGGTCAATGCGGCCTGGTGCGGCGAACTGGCCAAGCAGTTGGACGAGGTGTCCAAGAAGGGCTACAAGGCCTTCCAATCCCAGGCCAAACTGGGCCGGGGCGAGGTGCAGCACAACATCAAGGCCTGTTTCTGACGGTTTGCCTCATGCCGGAGAATGGCCGCCCAAGCGTCCGACGCCTCACCCAACCGGCTCGGGCGCGGCGAAGGCTTCGGCTTCGGCGGCGAACAGGCGGGACAGGCCCAGGACGGGGATCATGCGGCCATCCACGGTCATGACGCCGTCCAGATAGGCGTCCTCGGGGGCGGTCTGGACCTCGGGCACGGGCATGATGCCTTGGGCGTCCATTTCCAGGATGTCCGAGACGCCGTCCACCAGGATGCCCACCAGTTTGCCGTCCACGGCCACGATGATGATCACATGCCAGCGGGTGGGCTCGGTGCGGCCCTGGCGGAAGCGGGTGCGCATGTCGAAGATGGGCACGATGACGCCGCGCAGATTGATGACGCCGCGCACATGCTCGGGCGCGTTGGGCAGGGGCGTGGTGTCGCTCCAGCGGCGGATCTCGCGCACCGCCATGATGTCCACGGCGAATTCGCCGCCGCCCACGCGGAAGCTGATGAACTGCCGGGTGGCGTCCGAGGTCGGCTGCAGGTTCGTCAGGTCCATCATTCCCCCCTTGCGGCGCCCATGCCCGCGCCTGTACCGGTGCCCAGGCGCGCCGCCATGCGCTTGCGGTCGGCCAGGCTCCAAAGGCCCGACACATCCAGGATCAAGGCCACGCTGCCGTCACCCAGGATGGTGGCGGCGGCGAAGCCTTCCACGCGGCGATAGTTGGCTTCAAGGCTTTTGATCACCACCTGCTGCTGGCCCAGCAGTTCGTCCACCAGCAAGGCGGCCTTGCGGCCTTCCTCGGTTTCCACCAGCACCGTCAGGCTGCGGGTGGGATCGGTGCTGGCGTCATCGGCATCGAACATGTCATGCAGGCGGATCAGGCGCACATATTCGCCGCGATAGGACAGCACCTCGCCGGTATTGACGATGCTACGCAGGTCGTCCGCCGTGGGCCGCAAGGTCTCGATGATGTTGGCGATGGGCAGCACATAGGTCTGGCGCCCCACCTTCAGGATCATGCCGTCGAGTACCGCCAGGGTCAGCGGCAGGGTCAGGATGAAGCGCGAGCCCGCCCCTTGGGTCGAGCGCACCATGACGCGGCCGCCCATGCTCTGGATGTTGTTGCGCACCACATCCATGCCCACGCCGCGCCCCGAGATGTCCGAGACCGCGTCGGCGGTGGAGAAGCCGGGCAGGAAGATCAGGTCGTCGATCTCCTCGTCGGACAATTGGGCGTCATGGCCGATCAGGCCGCGCTCCATGGCCCGGCGATAGACCTTCTGGCGGTTGATGCCGCGCCCATCGTCACTGATCTCGATGACGATGCGGCCGTTGCGGTGCTCGGCCGACAGCCGGATCACGCCTTCCTCGGGCTTGCCGGCGCGGGCCCGCTCCTCGGGCGGCTCCAGCCCGTGGTCCACCGCATTGCGCAAGAGATGGATCAGGGGATCGGCCAGATGCTCCACCACGGTCTTGTCCACCTCGGTGGCCTCGCCGGCCATCACCAGCCGCACCCGCTTGCCGGTCTGCTCGGACAGGTCGCGCACCACCCGGGGCATGCGCGAGAACACCGTGCGGATCGGCTGCGCCCGCATGGCCATCACGCTTTCCTGGATGTCGCGGGTGTGCTGGGCCAGATCCTCCAGGCCCCGGAACAGCAGGGGGTAATGTTCCGCCGGGATGGTGCTGGCCTGCTGTTCGATCATGGCGCGGGTGATCACCAGCTCGCCCACCATGTTCACC
>CAYOKN010000028.1:0-17245 GCA_964404545.1 uncultured Rhodospirillaceae bacterium
CGGCGGCGGCGCCTGCATCACCCGCAGCGCCTTGACCACCGCCAGCCCGCCGGCCCAGGCCCCCAGCCCGCCGCCGCTGCGGCCGGGCTGGTAGCCGGTCAGCCGGGCATGCAGCGCCCAGGCGTCATTGCCGCCGGTATAGAACACCACCTGGTCGAAGCCGTAGTGCGGTTGCATGGCCTTCAGCAGCGAAATTTCCTGGGCCAGCACCGCGCTTTCGATACCGAGATTATAGACTGTCACATGGGTCAGCCCGGCCTGATGCAGCCGCGCCTGCAGCCGAGCAGCGATGGTGTCGCCGTCCCCCAGCCTCCAACCCCAGGCGGTGGAGCCCCCGGTCAGGGCGATGCGCCACTCGCCGGGCTGGCGCGGCGCGGGCATGGCGGTGCGCAGGCCCAGCGGGTTCAGGCTGACCATGGGCGATTGGAACGGCTGGTACAGCCGGTGGCCTTGGGTGTCGGGACGGAAACGGTCGTCCCGCATCATCGCGGGCGGATAGGCGCCATAGGACTTGAACGAAGCCATGTCCTCGGTGCCATAGGCAGCCGCATGGCGCCAGAACCACACCTCGATCCCGGTCAGGACCGCCAGCGGCAGGCCCAGCCCCATCAGCGCCAGGAAGGCGGCGGACCGCGCCCGGCGCACCGCCAGGGCCAGGCCCAGCAGCACCATCAGCACATCCAGGCAGACCACCACCAGCGCGGCGCTGGATGACAGCTGCGCCCGGCCCAGCAGCGGCCCCGCCACCGGCGGGGTAAGCACCAGCCCGGCCAGGATCAGCAACGAGCCCAACAGCGATGCGGCGCGGCGCCCCATGCGACAACCCCGTTTCCTTGACACTAAGGGGTGCGTTCTATAACACCTGACGGTCTTGGCATAGGCAAAGGTCTAAGGGCTGGGGGAAAGTATGAGCGAAAAAGTCGCCCTGATCACGGGCATCACCGGACAGGATGGCGCCTATCTGGCCGAGCTGCTGCTGTCCAAGGGCTATGTGGTCCATGGCGTCAAGCGCCGCTCTTCCTCGTTCAACACCGGCCGCATCGACCACCTGTATCATGACCCGCATGAGGAAGACGTCCGCTTCTTCCTGCATTACGGCGACATGACCGATGCCACCAACCTGATCCGCCTGATGCAGGAAACCAAGCCCACCGAGGTCTATAACCTGGCGGCGCAAAGCCATGTGCAGGTCAGCTTCGAGACCCCGGAATACACCGCCAACGCCGATGGTATCGGCACCCTGCGCCTGCTGGAGGCCATCCGCATCCTGGGCATGGAGAAGACCTGCCGCTTCTACCAGGCTTCCACCTCCGAGCTGTATGGCAAGGTGCAGGAGATCCCGCAGAAGGAAACCACTCCCTTTTATCCGCGCTCGCCTTACGCCGCCGCCAAGCTCTATGCCTATTGGATCACGGTGAACTACCGCGAGGCCTATGGCATGCATGCCAGCAATGGCATCCTGTTCAATCACGAGGGCCCCACCCGCGGCGAGACCTTCGTCACCCGCAAGATCACCCGCGCCGTGGCCAGCATCCATCTGGGCCTGCAGAAAACGCTGTATGTGGGCAATCTGGACGCCAAGCGCGATTGGGGCCATGCCCGCGACTATGTGGAGGGCATGTGGCGCATCCTGCAGCAGGAGCAGCCCGACGACTATGTGCTGGCCACCGGCGAAACCCATCCGGTGCGGGAATTCATCGAACTGGCCTTTGCCGAGGTGGGCCGCACCATCCGCTGGCAGGGCCAGGGCGTCGAGGAAAAGGGCGTGGACGCCGCCACCGGCCAGGTGCTGGTGGAGGTGGACCCCCGCTATTTCCGCCCCACCGAGGTGGACCTGTTGATCGGCGACCCCACCAAGGCCCGCACCAAGCTGGGCTGGACCCACACCATCAGCTTCACCGACCTGGTGTCCGAGATGGTGCGCTCGGACCTCCGCGTGATCGCCGAGGAAGAGCAGCATCGGCGCCATGACCATGCCGAGTGAGGTCTTTTCGCTAAGCGGCAAGCGGGTCTGGGTTGCCGGCCATCGCGGCATGGCCGGCTCGGCCGTGGTCCGCCGCCTGGCCGCCGAGGATTGCACCGTGCTGACCGCCGGCCGTGCCGAGGCCGACCTGCGCCGCCAGGCCGAGACCGAAGCCTGGATGGAGAAGGCCCGCCCCGACGTGGTGGTGCTGGCCGCCGCCACCGTGGGCGGCATCCATGCCAACAGCACCCGCCCGGCGGAATTCCTGTACGACAACCTGGCCATCGAGGCCAATGTGATCGAGGGTGCGCGCCGGGTCGGCGTGCAGAAGCTCTTGTTCCTGGGATCCAGCTGCATCTATCCGCGGCTGGCGCCGCAGCCCATTACCGAGGACCAGCTGCTGACCGGCCCGCTGGAGCCCACCAACGAATGGTATGCGGTGGCCAAGATCGCCGGCATCAAGCTGTGCCAGGCCTATCGCCGGCAATATGGCTGCGACTTCATCAGCGCCATGCCCACCAATCTCTATGGCCCCGGCGACCGCTATGACCTGCAGCAGGGCCATGTGGTGGCGGCGCTGATCGAGAAGATCCACAAGGCCAAGGCCGAGGGCGCGCCCACTGTGACCTTGTGGGGCACCGGCACGCCCTTGCGCGAATTCCTGAGCGTGGACGATCTGGCCGATGGGCTGGTGTTCCTGCTGAAGCATTATTCCGACGAGCCCCATGTGAATGTGGGCACCGGCCAGGAACACAGCATCCGCCAATTGGCCGAGTGCATCGCCCGCGTGGTGGGCTGGCAGGGCGAGTTCCTGTTCGATACCAGCAAGCCCGACGGCACCCCGCGCAAGCTGATGGAGGTCAGCCGCATGACCGCCATGGGCTGGACGGCGCGCACCTCGCTGGAAGAGGGGCTGCGGTCCGCTTATGATTGGTATCTCGCCAACGTCGCCTGACAGACCTAGGGGCCAAACAATGTCCAGCCTTATCCAGCCGGTGATCCTCTCGGGCGGGGCCGGCACCCGGCTTTGGCCCTTGTCCCGCGAACAGTTCCCCAAGCAGATGCAGCGCCTGCACGGCGGCAACACCATGATCCAGGACTCGGCCCTGCGGGTGGGCGACGCCGCGCGCTATGCCGCCCCCATGGTGATCTGCAACCAGGAACAGCGATTCGGCATCCTGACCCAGCTGGGCCAGGCCGGCGTGCTGGCCAAGGCGCTGGTGATCGAGCCGGTGGGCCGCAACACCGCGCCCGCGGTGGCGGTGGCCGCCCTGATGGCCGAGGACCCGGACACCCTGCTGCTGGTGATGCCGTCGGACCATGTGATCGCCGACCAGGCCGCCTTCCAGGCCGCCGTGACCCGGGCCGCCGCCCAGGCGCGGGCGGGCCGGCTGGTCACCTTTGGCATCGTCCCCACGGCGCCCGAGACCGGCTATGGCTACATCAAGCGCGGCGCCGCGCTGGCCGAAGGCGTGCATGCGGTGGAACGCTTCGTCGAAAAGCCCGACCGCGAGACCGCCGAGGCCTATCTGGCCAGCGGCGACTATGCCTGGAATTCCGGCCTGTTCCTGTTCTCGGCCGGCGCCCTGCTGGCCGAATTGGAACGGCTGTGCCCTGACATGCTGGAGCTTTGCCGCCGGGCCTTGGCCGAGGGCGCGCAGGACCTGTCCTTTTTCCGCCTGGCCGAGGCGCCCTTTGCCGCCATCAAGGGCCAGAGCATCGACTATGCGGTGATGGAGCATACCCGCCTGGCCGCCGTGGTGCCGGTGGCCATGGGCTGGTCCGACATCGGCTCCTGGACCGCACTGTGGGAAATCAGCGCCAAGGACGACCAGGGCAATGTGACCTTGGGCCATGTGGAAGCCAAGGACACCCACGACTGCTATCTGCGCGCCGACCACGGCATGGTGGCGGCGCTGGGGCTCGAGGGGCTGATGGTGGTGGCCACCGAGGACGCGGTGCTGGTGGCCAGCCGCGACCATGCCCAGGAGGTGCGCCATGTGGTGGAGCGCCTGAAGGCCGCCGGCCGGCCCGAGGCGGTGGAGCATCCCACCAGCTTCCGTCCCTGGGGCAGCTTCCACACCATCGACCAGGGCGACCGCTTCAAGGTGAAGCAGATCGTGGTCAACCCCGGCCAGCGGCTGTCGCTGCAAAAGCACCTGCACCGCTCCGAGCACTGGATCGTGGTCCAGGGCGTGGCCCGCGTCACCAGCGGCGAGCGGGAATTCCTGCTGCACGAAAACGAGTCCACCTTCATCCCCGCCGGCACCATGCACCGGCTGGAAAACCCTGGGAAAGTGCCGCTGTGCCTGATCGAGGTGCAGACCGGCGGCTATCTCGGCGAGGACGATATCGTTCGGGTCGAGGACTCCTATGGGCGCGTAGGATGATTGCCCTGCCCCCGCCCTTTCAGGTAAACAGCCTGTAACCAAGGGGGCAAGAATGAAGTCCATCGCACGTCTGGTCCTGCCGGCTCTCCTGAGCCTGGTGCTGCACGCGGCCCCGGCTACCGCCGGCAGCGACGATCCGGCTTTCGTGACCTTTTCAGTCGGCGTGTTCGACGCCTTCGACGCCGACAATATCCGGCCGCCGGACTGGGACCACAACACGGTGGAATATGGCGACCGCTCGCTGGAATTCGGCGTGCAATACCGGTCCGATTACAAGCTGTGGATCTTCAAGCCCCATGCCGGCGCCATCGTCACCGGCGATTCCGGCAAATACGGCTATGCCGGCCTGCTGACCGACGTCTATTTCGGCCGCCGCTTCGTGCTGACCCCCTCCACCGCCGTCGGCGCCTTTCACGAGGGCAACGGCAAGGACCTGGGCAGCGTGCTGCAGTTCCGCTCGGGCCTGGAGCTGGCCTATCGCTTCGACAGCCGGGCGCGCATCGGACTGGGCATCTATCACATGTCCAATGCCAACCTGACCGACAAGAATCCCGGCGCCGAGAGCCTGACCCTGAACTTCTCGCTGCCCACCAACATCCTGTTCAAATAGGGCCTTCCTCAGCCCTCGGTCAGCCCCCGCAGCTGGTGGGCCGCCACGGTCAAGGCCGCCAGGTCCACCTTGGTTGCACCTTTCAGCTCGGCGAGCAGGGACTCGAACCGCTCCACCGCGCTTGAGCGGCGGGTCAGCCAGTCTTCCAGGGTGTGGGCCGCCGCCACCGCCAGCGTGAGTTCGCGCTGGCGGGCATACAGGTCCTCGATCAGCGCCGCCGCCGCCAATTTCTGCCAGTGGTCGCCCACCGCCGTGCGGTCGGCCGCGGCGCGCAGCCAGCCCAGGCCGAAGCGGGCGCCGGTGGCGAAATAGAGCAGCGCCGCCTCGGGCACCGACAGGCCGCTTTTCTGGCCGATGCGGATGATGTCGAAGGCCGAGGCCAGCACGATTTCGTGCGCCACCTGGCGCGCCAGCGGCTCGGGCACGCCCCGGTCCACATAGGCCTGCAGGCGGGCCTGCACCGCGTCGTGGGTGTCGGGCGGCAGCACGTTTTCCAGGCAGGCCTGCAGGTCCGCGATGCCGGGGGTCAGCTCGGCGATCATGGCGCCCATGTCCATGGGCTGCGGCCCGTGATGCAGCAGCCAGGAGACGCCACGCTCGATCAGCCGGTTGACCTCGCGCAGCATGCCGTACTGCACCTCGGCCGCCACCTTGTGGTCCAGGTCCTCGATCTGCTGCCAGATGCCGCGCAGGCCATAGGCCTCGCGCGCCACCAGATAGGCCCGCGCCACGTCCACCGGGCCCTGGCCCGAGCGTTCCATCATCTGGCTGACGAAAGTGCCGCCCACCCGGTTGATGATGGAGTTGGTGGTCACCGTGGCCACGATCTCGCGCCGCAGCCGGTGCCGGCTGAAATCGTAGCCGGCCAGGGCGTCGGGGAAGTAATGCTCAAGCTCGGCCACCAGCAGCGGATGGTCGGGCAGGTCCGACTCGCCCAGATGGTCGTTCAGCCACAGCTTGGAATAAGCCAGCAGCACTGCGATCTCGGGCCGGGTCAGACCGCGCTTGGCCGCCGACCGCTCCGCCAGGGCCTCGTCGCCCGGCAGGAACTCCACCGGGCGGGCCAGCCGTCCTTCCTTTTCCAACAGCCGCATCAGCCGGTCCTGCTGGTCCAGGATGTCGGGGGCAATGCTTTCGATCAGGCTGATGGCCTGGGTCTGCAGATAATTGTCGCGCAGCACCAGGGCGGCCACGTCGTCGGTCATGCTGGCCAGCAGGCCGTTGCGCTGCTTGTCGGTCAAGTCGCCCTGGGCCACCACCTCGTCCACCAGGATCTTGATGTTCACCTCGTGGTCCGAGGTGTCCACGCCGGCGGAATTGTCGATGGCGTCGGTGTTGATGCGCCCGCCGGCCAGGGCGAACTCGATACGGCCCAGCTGGGTGAAGGCCAGGTTGGCGCCCTCGCCCACCACCTTGCAGCGCAGCTGGCGGGCATCCACGCGGATGGCGTCATTGGCGCGGTCGCCGGCGCGGTCATTGCTCTCGGCCGCCGCCTTCACATAGGTGCCGATACCGCCGAACCATAACAGGTCCACGCTTGCGGTCAGGATGGCCTGCATCAGCTGATCCGGGGTCACCGTGTCGTCGGCCAGGTCCAGCAGCGCCTGCACCTGGGGCGTCACCCGCACGCTCTTGGCGGTGCGCGGCACCACCATGCCGCCGGGGGACAGGCATTCCAGAGTGTAATCGGCCCAGCTGGACCGCGGCAGGGCGAACAGCCGCTCGCGCTCGGCGAAGCTGGCCGCCGGATCGGGATCGGGGTCCAGGAAGATGTGCCGGTGGTCAAAGGCCGCCACCAGCCGGATATGGCGGCTGCGCAGCATGCCGTTGCCGAACACGTCGCCGGACATGTCGCCCACGCCGGCCACGGTGAAGTCCTGGGACTGCACGTCCAGGCCCATTTCGCGGAAATGCCGCTGCACCGAAACCCAGGCGCCGCGGGCGGTGATGCCCATGGCCTTGTGGTCATAGCCCTTTGACCCGCCCGAGGCGAAGGCATCGCCCAGCCAGTGGCCATAGTCCAGCGAGATGGCGTTGGCGATGTCCGAGAAGGTGGCGGTGCCCTTGTCCGCCGCCACCACCAGATAGGGGTCGTCGCCGTCATGCCGGCGCACCGCCAGAGGCGGCACCAGCACGCCGCCCTTCAGATTGTCGGTGATGTCCAGCAAGCCGCGGATCAGGGTCTGGTAGCAGGCGATGCCTTCGGCCTGCAGCTCCTCGCGCGCCGCCGGGGGCCGCTTGACCACGAAGCCGCCCTTGGCGCCGGTGGGGATGATCACCGAATTCTTCACCATCTGGGCCTTCATCAGGCCCAGGATTTCGGTCCGGAAGTCCTCGCGCCGGTCGGACCAGCGGATGCCGCCGCGCGCCACCTTGCCGCCGCGCAGGTGGATACCCTCCATGCGCGGGCTATAGACGAACACCTCGACCCAGGGCCGGGGCAGCGGCAGGCCGGGCACCGCCCGGCTGTCCAGCTTCAGGGACAGATAGTCCTTGGGCGATCCATCCGCCTGGGGCTGGTAGTAATTGGTGCGGAGGGTGGCCAGCATCAGCGCCCGGAAGAAGCGCAGAATGCGGTCCTGGTCAGCGCTGACCACCTGGTCCAGCCCGGCCTGGATGGCCTGCTCGGCGGGTCCGGTGTCGCCGTCGCCCTGGGGGTCGAACCGGGCCCGGAACAGCTGCACCAGGGCGCAGGTCAGGCCGGGATTGGCCGCCAGGGTCTGGTCCAGATAGGCCTGGCTGAAAGTGGTTCCGGCCTGGCGCATATATTTGGCATAGGCGCGCAGGATCACCACCTCGCGCCAGGTCAGCCCGGCCAGCAGCACCAGCCGGTTGAAGCCGTCATTCTCGGCCCGGCCTTCCCACACCGCCCGGAAGGCGTCATGGAAGCGGTCGCGCAGCGAGCGCACATCCACCGGGCTGCCGTCGGCGGTCTGCATGAAGAAGTCATGCACCCTGACCGGCCCGCCGGCTCGCGCCAATTCGTGCGGCACCTCGGAAATCACCCGGAAGCCCAGGTTCTCCAGCACCGGCAGCACGTCGGACAGGGGCACGGTGGTGCCTGGATGGTACAGCTTGAAGGCCGCCTGATGGTCGGCCGCCTCCAGCGGCTGGTACAAATTCAAGGCCAGAGCGCCGCCCGCCTGCTCGATGCGGTCCATGTCCACCACCGCCGCCTGCGCCGACTGGCTGGCCTGGTAGCCGGGCGGAAAGGCATTGGCATAGCGCCGGTACAGCTTCAGCCCCACCGCCTCGCCATGACGGTCCAGCAGGGCATCGCGCAGATGATCGGACCAGGAGCGGGCGGCATCGGCCAGCCGCGCCTCCACCTGGGCCAGGTCCGGCTCGGGCGCTGCCGGGTCGATCACCCGCAGGATGAAATGCAGCCGCGCCAGGGGCGCGTCCACGACCTGGGTGAAGTAGGTGGACACCCGGGCGGTGAAGGCGTCCTCGAGCACCGCCTGCATCGCCTGACGCAGGGCGGTGTCATAGCGGTCGCGCGGCACATAGACCAGGCAGGACAGGAACCGCCCGAACTCGTCCCGGCGCACGAACAGCGCCACCCGCTGGCGCTCCTGAAGGCGCAGGATGCCCAGCGCGGTGTCCAGCAGCATATCCTCGGCGATCTGGAACAGCTCGTCGCGGGGGAAGGTCTCCAGGATGGTCAGCAGCGCCCGGCCGTCATGGCTGTCGGGCCGCACGCCCGACCGGGCCATGGCGCCCGCCACCTTGCGCCGCAACAGCGGAACCGCCGCCGGGCTGGCCGTATAGGCGGCGGCGGTGAACAGGCCCACCATGGCATGCAGCCCCACCACCTGGCCGTCGGGGCCGTAATCCTTGACGCCCACGATGTCCATGGGCACCGAGCGATGCACGGTGGACATCCGGTCGGCCTTGGTCACCAGCAACAGGTTGGGCTGGCGCAGGAAGCGCAGCACCTCGGCCGGCATGTCGGCCAGGTCGCGGTCGATGTCGAACACCCGGATGTCCGGCGACCGGGTCAGGCCCAGCCCGCCCTGGCCGTCGATGGAGACCTCGGGCTGCAAGCGGAAATAGCGATAGCCCAGGAAGGTGAAATGGTCGTCATGCAGCCATTGCAGGAAGGCCCGCGCCTCCTCGGCCTCGTCCGCGGGCACGGCGCCGGCGATGCGGTCCAACCCCTCGGCCACCGCGTCCATGCGGCTGCGCATGGCTTGCCAGTCGGTCACGGCCGCCCGCACGTCGGCCAGAACCGCCAGAACCGCCTCGACCAGCTGCGCCGCGCTTTCGTCGTCGGGCTGGCGGTCGATCTCCAGATGCATCCAGCTTTCCAGATGGGCGCCCTCGGGCCGGCTGCCGGGCTGGTGAAGGGCAGCTACCCGCCCGTCGGCCCCGCGCTCGACGCACAGGATGGGATGCACCACCAGATGCACCGCCACTTCGCGCCGCTGCAACGCCTGGACCACGCTGTCCACCAGGAAAGGCATGTCGTCATTGACGCATTCCAGCACCGAATGGTCGGTGCTCCAGCCATGCTCCTCCTGGGTGGGGGTATAGACCCGGACCCGGGGGGTGGCGGGCGGGCGGTGCTGGGAAAAGGACCACAGCGACAGGGCCGCGCCATACAGCGCCTCGGGATCGCGCGAGACCAGGTCCTCGGCCCCCAGCTGGGCGTAATGGAGCCGGATATAGGTCTCGGTGCCGTCGGCCCGGTCGGCGGGCAGCCGTGACCGGGCCAGGCCCACCACCTTGCCGATGGCGTCCTGCTTCAAGTGGTCGAGCCGCTTGGTCATTCTTGGGTCCCTCCCAGGCGCATCACCCCTTTAAAGGCTAGCGCACTGAAGGCCAATTACAAGATGGCTCAAGCACTTATCGGAACATTGCTGCCATCCGCCCCTAACCCCTAGGCAAGCTGGCGGCGGACAACTAGACTGGAGCGACGGGGCAGATGTGAATGGTTGGGGCCATGGACATGCGGACATCGGCAGAGCAAACCGAGGGTGGGGACCTGTCGCCCCTGCTCGAACGCCTACCGCCCGAAGTGGCTCAAAGCCTGACCCTGGAACAGCGGGTGGCGCTGTGGAATGCCCTCAATCCCAACAGCTGGCGCCGCTTCCCGGTCAATATCCGGGTCTCCATGCCGTTGGCCCGGCGGCGGGTATTCCTGACCGTGCTGGGGGGCACCGAGCGGCGCGCGCCCGAACGCCGGCAGGTGGAGCGCCGGCTGAACCCGCTGCTGACCCTGGGCAATCTGCTGTTCTTCATCGGCCTGATGGCCACCATCTATATGGGCGCCCTGGCCCTGTTCCTGGGCGCGGGCTCCATCATCCGGTTCTAGCCCCGCTCCGGGCGGGCGGTCGCGCAGCAGGCGCCCTGGCCCGCCTCCATCCTGGCATAGAGAGCCAGTTTCTCGTCCAACAGCGTCAGACAGTCGGTCAGCACCTCCATCTTGCCCAGCATCCGGCGCCGGTGCGCGTCCAGCAGGGCCCGGCGCTGGCCGGCGGTGCCGTCGCCCTGGCCCACCAGCGCGGCATAAGCGCACATGTCCTTCAACGGCATGCCGGTGGCCCGCAGCTTCTGCAGGAAGCCGATCCAGCGCAGGTCCTGCGGCGCATAGCGCCGCAGTCCATTGCCATCCCGGCGGGGCGGCGGGATCAGCCCCACCTTCTCGTAATAGCGCAAGGTATGCTCGCTCAGGCCGGTGGCCCGGGCCGCCTCGCCGATATTCATGCCGCTGCCTCCTCCAGCCTGGCCGTGTCCTCGAAGAACTGATAGCGCTGGATCATCCCGTCCGCGACGGCGCAGACCACGGCCCAGTCGCATTCGAACACCCGGCCCGTGGCCCGCACCACATGCCGCAGATGGCCGCTGGCGAATTCGGTGCGGCCATCGCCCAGGGCATGGTGAACCGAGAAGATCTCGGTCGCAAAGATTTCGCCCAACAGGCCCAGCAGGCGCCGCACCTCGTCCCTGCCCTGCCAGGTGCCGTACAGCGGCAGGCGCGGCTCGCGGCCCTCGCGCACCGCCACGAATGCGGCATCGGGCGCCACCAGGGCCAGGGCCCCGTCCAGGTCGCCCGCACCCAGCCGCTGGAAGAAAGTCTCGATCACGGTCATGTGTCCCTCCTCGAGGTCAAGAGAGGGCCAGCGTCCGGGGTTCGAGCAGCTCTAGGTCAAGGGGGAAAATGCAGGGGCCGTCAGGCCAGCCCCTGCCGCACCGCCGCCACCACCCGGTCCTGGTCGGCCTCGGACAGATAGGGATGCATGGGCAGGCTGATCACCTGCCCGGCCAGGCGCTCGGACACCGGGCAGGGCACCGCCGGATAGTGGGCATAGCCGGTCTGGCGGTGCAGCGGGATCGGGTAATAGACGGCGGTGGGCACGCCGGCCGCCTTGCAGGCAGCCGCCACCGCGTCGCGGCGGTCAGTGACCAGGGTGAACTGGGCCCAGGCCGAGCGGGCGCCGGCGGGCAGGCGCGGCACCGCCACCACATCCTGGAGCAGTTCGGTATAGCGCGCGGCCACGCGGTCGCGGGCCTCCAGCTCCTCGGCGAAGATGGCCAGCTTCTCGATCAGGATGGCCGCCTGCAGGGTGTCCAGCCGGGCATTCAGCCCCAGGCGCACATTGTCGTATTTGTCGGTGCCGTGCCCATGCACGCGCAGCGAACGCATGACCGCCAGCAGCGCGGCGTCTTCGGTCAGCACGGCGCCGCCATCGCCATAACAGCCCAGCGGCTTGGCCGGAAAGAAGCTGGTGGCGGTGGCATGGCCCAGGGTGCCGGCCTTGCCGCCGCGCTCACCGCCGAAGCCCTGGGCGGCGTCGGCCAGAAGATAGAGTCCCTCGCGGTCGGCCAGGGCGCGCAGGGCGGCATAGTCGGCGGGCAGGCCGAACAGGTCCACGCCGATGATGGCCTTGGGCGTCAGGCCCTTGGCCCGGGCCAGGGCGATGGCGGCTTCGGCGCTGGCCGGGTCCAGATTGAACTCGCCCTCGCGCGCATCGGCGAACACCGGCGTGGCGCCCAGCAGGGCCGGCGCCTCGGCGGTGGCCACGAAGGTGAAGGCGGGCACGATCACCGCATCGCCCGGGCCGATCCCCCAGGCCATGAGCGGCAGCACCAGCGCGTCGGTGCCGCTGGAGCAGCCCAGCGCATGGGCGGCGCCGCAAAAGGCAGCCAGCCGGCCCTCGAACTCGGCCACCTCGGGGCCCGAGATGAAGCCGCCATGCTCCAGCACGCGGGCCATGGCGCGCTCGATGCGGTCACCCAGGCGGCGGCGCTGGGCCTGCAGGTCCACGAAGGGGATCACGGCTCCACGGCCTCCAGGGTGTTGGCGTCCACCAGCCGGTAGCGGCTGCCGTCGATGGGACAGACCAGGTCGGGGCCCAGCCGGCCGCCGGCCTTGCTGATCCAGCCGATGCGCCGGGCCGGAACGCCGGCCATCAGGGCATAGGCCGGCACATCGCGATTCACCACCGCGCCGGCGCCGATAAAGGCATATTCGCCGATCACATGGCCGCAGACGATGGTGCAGTTGGCGCCCATGCTGGCGCCGCGCTTGACCAGGGTGGGGCGGTATTCGTGCTTGCGCTCGATCTCGGCCCGGGGGTTCATCACATTGGTGAAGACCATGCTGGGGCCGCAGAACACCCCGTCTTCCAGGGTCACGTCGTCATAAAGCGACACATTGTTCTGCACCTTGCAGCGGTCGCCGATCACCACCCGGTTGGCCACGAACACATTCTGGCCGAACGAGCAGTTGGCGCCGATGCGCGCCCCGCCCGAGACATGGCTGAAATGCCAGACCTTGGTGCCCGGGCCGATCTGGGCGCCCTGGTCCACCACGGCGGTCTGGTGCCGGAACCACCCGCCGCCGTCGATCAGTTCGCTCATGCCCGCACCTTGGCGGCCAACGGGTGATAATCGCCAGTCAGGCCGGCGATGGGGGCCTCGCGGATGTCGTGCACCGCCTCGATACTGCAGCGCGCCTCTTCGAGCCCGAAACCGCCGCCGCCCAGCACGTCGGCATAGGAAACGGTGTGCAGGTCGGTGAAGCCTTCCGAGAATTCGAGCTCGTCCTGGCCGATCATGATGGATCGGTAGGTGCGCTTGCCCGCCGCCCTGGCCTCGTCGGGCAGATGGTCGGCATTGATGGACAGGAACCAGCGCACCCGGGCGCGCTCATAGGTCAGGAAGCCGGCGGCGGCGTCCTTGTCATGCAGATGCACCACGCTGCCGGTGCGTTTGCCGAATACCCAGGCCAGCATATCGAAGAAATGCACGCCGATATTGGTGGCGATGCCGCCCGACTTGGAAATGTCGCCCTTCCAGCTGGTGTGGTACCAGTGACCCCGGCTGGTCAGATAGGTCAGATCCACATCGAATACCTTGTCCGCCGACGCCTCGGTCACCCGTCGGCGGAGGTCCTGGATCGCCGGATGCAGGCGCAACTGCAGGATGTTATAGACCCGCTGCCCAGTCTCGCGCTCGATCTCGGCCAGGGCGTCGATATTCCAGGGATTCAGCACCAGCGGCTTTTCGCAGATGGCGTGGGCGCCGCTGCGCAGGGCAAAGCGGATATGGGCGTCATGCAGGTAGTTGGGCGAGCAGATGCTCACATAGCGCACCGGCTGGCCCTTGCGGCGCAGCTTATCCACATGGCGGTCGAACCGCTCGAACTCGGTGAAGAAGTCGGCTTCCGGAAAATAGCTGTCGATGATGCCCACGCTGTCCGAGGGGTCCAACGCGGCCACCAGCCGGTTGCCGGTCTCCTTGATGGCCTTGAGATGACGGGGAGCGATGTAACCGGCGGCGCCGATCAGGGCGAAATCGTGCATGGACGGTCCAGACAGAGTACGGCCGAAAGCCAAGGCACTCTGTATATCCGAGGTGAGGCGGGGCCTCAAGCGGAGCGGGCATCCCCCGCATCGGCGGCACCGCGCCGGCGGTCGGCGAACCACAAAAGCCCACCCGGCAGGCCCGACACGGTGGCCGCCAGGCCATAGGCCACGCTGATGGCCAGGGCGGATTCCGGGGCCACCCCCACCACGCCCAGGGCGGTGACCATGGCCAGTTCACGCGCCCCCCAGCCGGCGATGGAGATGGGCAGGCTCATCACCAGGATGACCGGCGGCACCAGGGCCAGGCAATGGGCCAGGTCCACTGGCACGTCCAGGGCCCGCGCCGCCACCCAGACCGCCAGGGACAGATTCACATGGCCCAGCATGCACCAAAAGGCCGCGACCCCCAGATGGGCCGGGCTGAAGACCAGCCGGCGGGTGTCGCTGGACAGGCCGGACAGGCCCCGCACCACGGCGGTGTCGCGGAATCGGTGCGGCAGCGGCAGCCGGTCCAGGGCGGCCAGCACCCCCAGCCCCAGCGCGCCCAGCGCCGCCAGCAGGGGAAAGGCCCAGGGCGCGGGAACCTGATGGCCGGCCAGCGCCAGCAGCGGCAGCGTGGCCGAGGCCAGCAGCAACAGGGTCTCGAGCACGATCACGCGCTCTAGCATCACGCCATTGATGGCGGGCCGCAGGGCCAGGCCCGAGCGATGGGCTTTCCACAGCCGGATGGCGTCGCCGCCCACCGCGCCGGGCAGGACCAGATTGAAGAACGAGCCCATCCAGAAGAACAGCATCAAGGGCCGCGCCGGCCACTCGACCCCCAGGGCGCGCAGCACCGACCGCCAGCGTTGCCCGGCCAGCGGGAACTGCACCAGAATCACCGCCACCACGCCCGCCAGCAGCAGCGGGTCACCAGCGCCGATGCGCCGCAGGGCCTCGCCCAGATCCACCTTCTGGGTCAGGACCCACAAAATGGCTCCGGTCAGGGCCAGTTTCACGAACAGGGCAAGATGTTTCTTCAAGATCCGCGGCCGGTAGCCAATAACCCCAGGGCTTGTATCATGAGCCCAACGGCAGACGAAATCCTTAGCCGGCAAGCGGGAACAAAAAAAGCCGCCCGAAGGCGGCTTCTTTTAAGTTTTTTGGAACCGATGGAGCGGGCGAAGGGATTCGAACCCTCGACCCCAACCTTGGCAAGGTTGTGCTCTACCCCTGAGCTACGCCCGCTTACCCGTCGGTTTCTTCCCCGAGGTGCGTCCCTCGGAGGCCCCGGATAATACTTAAACCGAAGGGCCTTGCAAGAGCTTTTTTTCGGAAATTTTGCACCCCCGTTTGGGGCTTGCCAGCGCCCCCTGCTCGGTCCATCTATTGGGCATTCGGGAACCGGTTCCAAGCATTGGGAAATTTGTCGATGGAAATCCTTTTGAACGGGGGCGCCAAGCCCGCTGGTGCGACTGCTGGCGGTGGCAACTGGGTCAAGGACGGCACCACCGCCAGTTTCATGGCGGATGTGATCGAAGCCTCCATGTCGGTGCCGGTGATCGTGGATTTCTGGGCCACCTGGTGCGGCCCCTGCAAACAGCTGGGCCCGGCCCTGGAAAAGGTGGTGAACGCCGCCAAGGGCAGCGTCCGCATGGTCAAGATCGACGTGGACAAGAATCCCGAGCTGGCGCAGCAGCTGCGCATCCAGTCGGTGCCCACGGTCTATGGCTTCAAGGGCGGCCGCCCGGTGGACGGTTTCACCGGCGCCCTGCCGGAAAGCCAGATCAAGGCCTTCGTGCAGCGCCTGACCGGCGGCGAGGCTCCCGGCGCCGACATCGACGCCCTGCTGGCCGAGGGCAAGCGCCTGCTGGCCGAGAATGAGCCGGCCGAGGCCATCTATGTGTTCCAGCAGGTGCTGGAGGCCGACCCGCAGAACGGCGCCGCCTTCGCCGGCCTGCTGCGCGGCTATATGGCCCTGGGCGAGACCGAGGCGGCGCGCGAGGCGCTGGCCGAGCTGAGCCCGGAGATGGCCCGCCATCCCGAGATCCAGGGCGTCAAGACCGCGCTGGAGCTGGCCGAACAGAATGCCGGCCAGGCCGGTGCCGCCGCCGAACTGCGCAAGGCCCTGGCTGCCAACCCGGACGACCACCAGGCCCGCTTCGACCTGGCCAATGCCTATTTCGCCGCCGGCGAGCGCGAGGCGGCGGTGGACGAGCTGCTGGAGCTGTTCCGCCGCGACCGTGGCTGGAATGACGACGCGGCCCGCAAACAGCTGGTCAAGTTCTTCGAGGCCTTCGGCAATTCGGACCCGCTGACCATCGCCGCGCGCAAGCGCCTGTCCTCGCTGATGTTCGCCTAGAACGCCATGAGCCGCGGCAGCTTCTTCCATCCCACCCTGGAGGACCTGCCCGCGGCCCTGCCCGTGTTTCCGCTGTCGGGCGCGCTGCTGCTGCCGCGCGGGCGGCTGCCCCTGAACATCTTCGAGCCGCGCTATCTGGCCATGGTCCAGGACGCCCTGGGCCAGGGCCGCATGATCGGCATGATCCAACCGGTGCAGGGCAAGGAGTCGGAGGACAGCCCCCCGCTCTACCGCACCGGCTGCGTCGGCCGCATCACCAGCTTCTCGGAAACCGAGGACGGCCGGTTCCTGATCACCCTGACCGGCGTCGCCCGCTTCCAGCTGGGCCGCGAACTGACCATGGCCGAGGGCGACTACCGCCTGGTGGCGCCGGTCTATGCGCCCTTTGCCGCCGATCTCGAGGAAGATCCAGACTTCCCCCTGGACCGCGAGCGGCTGCTGGGCATCCTGCCCCGCTTCTTCGGGCTGCAGGGCATGGACTTCACCCCCAAAAGCATCGAAGGGGCCAGCGACTGGGCCCTGGTCACCTCGCTGTCCATGATCTGCCCCTTCGGCCCGCGCGAGAAGCAGGCGCTGCTGGAAGCCGAGACAATCGCCGATCGGGCGGATATTCTATGCGCCCTTCTGGAAATGGCGGTGCTGGAGGCCGGCCGGTCGCCCTCCGCCAAGCCGCAATGAACTGGACCTGACCGACCATGCCCGACACCCGCCCTGCCGCCATCGATCCCAAGCTGCTGGAAATCCTGGTCTGCCCGGTGACCAAGGGGCCGCTGCGCTATGACGCCGAGCGCCAGGAGCTGATCAGCGACAAGGCCCAGCTGGCCTATCCGATCCGCGACGGCATCCCGATCATGCTGCCGGACGAGGCCCGCGCCCTGGACGACCAGGCCTGACCGCCTTGCCCACGCCCACCGAAATCCGCTACCGCAAGGCCGAGCGCCTGCTGGCGGTCAGCTTCGACGACGGCCAGAGCTTCGAGCTGCCCGCCGAACTGCTGCGAGTGGAAAGCCCCTCGGCCGAGGTGCAGGGCCATCATCCCTCGGAAAAGAAGCTGATCGCCGGACGGCGCCATGTGGGCATCATCGCCATCGAGCCGGTGGGCAATTACGCCGTGCGCCTAAGCTTCGA
>CAYOKN010000029.1:0-16598 GCA_964404545.1 uncultured Rhodospirillaceae bacterium
CCGGCGGCTGGAGGCTCTGGCCGGCCACCCGCTCGCCCGCCGCCGCCGCCAGGCCGGCACCATCGCCGCCCTGGACATGGGCGAGGGCGATTATGGCTCGGGCCTGGGCCAGGCGGTCAAACGCTTTGCCCTGGACCGCGGCGTGCTGTTGCGCCCCCTGGGTCCGGTGGCCTATCTGCTGCCGCCCTATGTGGCCAGCGACGAGCAGCTTGACCGGGCCTGGGACGTGCTGGAACAAGCCCTGGACGCCCTGCAGCAGGGCCGATTGACGGGAACAGCCGGCGCGGCGGTGCCGTAAGGGCTTCAAGCGAAGCGACGGCGGCACCGCCCTCGGGGCATCCTCAGGCGTAGGCGGACTTGCGGCGGGCCGAGCGGTCGCGGCCGGCGTCGAACATTTCTTCCTCGCTCATGGTCACCTGCTCGCCCCACTTGGCCACCAGCTTCTTCTGCTGTTCGCGCAGGCGGCCCAGGCGGCGCTGTTCGGTGATGGCCAGGAAGGAGCGCACCACCGAGGGCAGGAAGCTGTACAGCGCCCAGCCCATGCCGGCGCCGCCGAACATCACCAGCAGCGCCGGGACGCTGGTCAGGATGGTGATGGCCTCGGTCAGGGTGTGGACGCCGAACCACATGCCGAACAGATAGGGCGCCACCCCGGCGAAGTTGGTGCCGCCCACCGCCAGCCAGGCATAGCGGTAATTTCCCCGATCCGTATAGGCCGCCACCATGGTGGGCAGCATCCCCACCACCAGCACCATCATGGTGGGCAGCGAGAACGGGATCATGGCCATGATCAGCAACAGCACCATGACCGAGTTGATGGGCTTGCGGCCGCCCTTGGCGACGGCCTTGCCCTTGGGAGCCGGCTTCTTGGGCTTGGCCATGTCAGAACACCTTCACCAGTGCGGTGATGGAAACCACCACCAAGGCCAGCATGGAGGCGATAGCGGCAGCCACTTGGCGGCCGATGCGCTCGGCCTTGTCGTCGCGGTCCACCCGGTCGTTCTCGATGTCCGAGATGTCCTGGGTCGCCTGCTGATATTCCAGATGGGCCATGCGGAAGCCCTGGCGGTCCATCTCGCGGGTCTCGGGATTGTCCAAGAGGCGCGACAGCTCGATGATGCTGCCGCCCTTGCAGATGCGCGGAACCTCGCGCTCCAGCTCCTTGCGCAGGTCGCGGTCCTTGTAGCTGGCCAGAATGGGCGCCACCAGATTGCCCAGCCAGGCAGTCAGCGCCGGAACCGATTCGGGGCCGAGGCGCCATTGCATCAAGGCCAGCAAGTTCAACATCCCCAGGGTGGCCACCGACTTGTCGCCATCGGTGATGTCGCGCATCTGCCGGCTGACGTCGAAATTGGCATGGGCGGCCACAAAGGCCGCCACATGCCGGTCCAGCGGCCAGGTCTTGTGATCGGCGCTGGCGGCGGCGCGGTCCAGGGCGGGCAACAGGTCGCGCAGGTCGTTCACATAATCCTTGGCCACCAGCGGCGACAGGCAGGGCAGGGAATCATTCATGTAGTAGAGCGCCCGCTCGAGCCCCAGACCGAGGGCCGGCGATTCGATGAACGATCGGGCCTCGCGCACGCTGGCATCGATGGCGGAATTGTCGGGATTGTATTCCGTGCGCGTCTCGAACCACATCTTGGCCACGTCGCGCTGCAGGCATTCGGTAAAGGTGCGGATGTCGCCGCCCTGGGCCAGGGTGACGGCCAGATAGGTCCCCAGCCCGTCGGGCATGGCATTCAGGCCCTTGTAGCGGATCGGGGCCAGGGGATCGAGCAGCATGCAGACGCGGGCCAGCAGTTGGTCATTGGCCACCCGCTTGTCGGCGGACAATTCGGCGATGCGCGCCGACGAGCCCACCGAGGCGGCACGGTCCTTGTCCTCGGCGGCGCGGGTCAGCCAGGTCTCGAGCCGGCCGTCGGCGACTATCGGGATGGCGTGGTCCCAATTGTTGGCAAAGGCCACCGACAGTTCCCGGCAGGTATAATAGTCCTCGCCCTGGAAGGAAAAGCCGCGCACCGCGCGCTTTTCCAGCTTGGGCGCCAGTGGCGACAGCCGGCGCCCGGCGATCCACATATCCAGCGCCTCGAGGGTCCAGCGTTCATGCGGGTCGTCGCACAACAGGCCGCGCAACAGCTCGATGACACCCAGCGGCAGCCGCTCGTTGGCCACCAGCAGGCCATAGGAGGACTGGGCGATCTTGCCCTTGATCACCTGCTGGTCGTTCAGATGCGCCACCGGATTGCGGCCCAGCATCAGGAAGGCCAGGGTGACGCCGAAGGCATACATGTCGTCGGCGAAGCTGCCCGGCCCCTTGGCCGCCGTGTTGCACATGGCCATGGGGATGGATTCGAACAGACTGGGCTGGTCCAGGCCCGCCGGGGCGGTGGCGCAGTCGCCCAGCACGATGCTGCCGCGCTCGGGCGTGGTCCAGAACATGTTGGTGGGCCGGATGCTCCGATGCACCAGACCGCGCTGGCGCATTTCCTTGAAGGCCTGGGCCATGGGGACCACCAGCTTGCGGACCACCTCGCCTTCCTCGACCTTGGGGATCTCGGTCTTCAGGCTGGACATGACGCGGGGGCCGCCGGGGCGGGCATAGACCGCCACCATGGCGCGGCCGTCATAGGGCGGCCAGTCCACCGTGCCCCACTCGACCAGGTTCATGACCACCGGCGCCTCGACGCCCTTCAGCACGCGCAGCGCATTGACCCGGGGCGGAAAACCCTGCTTGACCACCAGGGCGAACAGGGGGCGGCTGCCGCGCTTGTCCTCGGCGTGGAACGCCTGGGCGCTGGGGGTGTCCAGGGCTGGTATGGGAGTCGACGGGTAGATGCTGAACCGGTCGCGGAGAACGACCGGGGTGCCCGTCGGCTTGGTCTCTTCCATGGAAGCTGGCGTCCGCTTGTCCTCGTGCCCCGCACTTTACGAGCGGCAGGCGCCAAACTCCAGGCAAAATGCGGGATACGGCGGGCAGGCGGCGGCGCCCGCCCGCCGCCCCGTCAAAATGCGCTACCCGGCTGGCGCAGGAAATCCCGCTCCTCGGGCGTGCTGGGGCGTCCCAGGACCTCGTTGCGGTGCGGGAACCGGCCGAAGCGGTCAATCACCTCCTGGTGCCGGCGAGCCCAGTCATAGGCGCTGTCGGGCCGCTCGGCGTCGGGCAGGTCGCGGGTCAACTCCACCGCCCGGCGCTGGTCGGCCGGGTCCTCGGAATGTTCAAAGGGCAGATAGAAGAACTGCCGCTGCACCGTCGGCAGCAAGCGGTCCCAGCCGCGCTCGATGGCCCGCTGCGCGATGCGGCGGGCGGCGGCGTCGGTGGAAAAGGCCCGGGGGGTGCCGCGGAACATGTTGCGCGGGAACTGGTCCAGCAGGATCACCAGGGCCAGGCAGCCCTCGGGCGTCCTCTGCCAGTGGTCCAGCCGCCCCTCGGCCGCCTGGTAATGCAGGTCGCCGAACCGGCGCGCCACCAGCCGGTCGAAGGCGTGGTCGCGCATGAACCATTCCCGGCGCGGGTTGTTATCGCTGCCGAACCAAAAGTCCAGGACGTCAAATGCAGATCGCTCCATCACTATCCTCCCTATTGCGCCTTTGGCGTCTATTGAGGACCCTTGGCGGGTCCTGCCCAAGACATATAGTGCACCCAGTCGGTTTTCGACGGGTATCGCGCGTGCGGGTGGGAGGATTAGGAACTTTGCCCAGCCCATGCTTGACCATGGGCCTGTGGCCCCTGGAGCCGGGAGGGAGCTGCGTGGGCGCCCTGAGCCCTCCCCCGTGGGGGCGGAGGAGAGCCCCTGTCACCACGTCTTACTTGCGCAGGTCGATCTCGACACCCGGCTCGCCCGAGAACTCCACCAGGATGTCCTCGTCACGGACGATGAACTGGCAAGCCAGGCGATAGGGCGGCGGCAGGTCATTGACCTCGGCAGCGGCCAGCTGGTCCTTGGTCAGCTTGCCATTCACCGACAGGGTCAGCTTCTCCTTCTCGGTCAGGGCCATTCCCTTGGGCGCCTTGTCGCCCAGATAGGTGACCTTGATCAGGCAGGAGCCGCAATTGCCGTCCTGGCACTGGCAGGGAATGGAGATGCTGTTCTTCTTGGCGAGGCCCAGAAGGGTGGCGTTATCACCCGCCACCGCATAGACGGTCACATCCTTTTCCAGCGTGGGCCCGCTGAACGTCACATTGGCCATTTTTCTTAACCCCCTCAATAGACGAAAACACGGGCGGCGGTGCCTCCGCCGCCCGACGCGGTCAATTGGCGGCCACCGACGCGATGGCCACCTCGCGTGCGATCAGCGAGGCCGCGCCCGCCAGGGGCACGTCCAGACGCTTGATGTCATGTTCCTCAAGGAACCGTTCTTCGTTGCGGGTCAGCTCGCCGTTCAGCACCGCATAGCGCGGGCCCTCGGACCGCTTCATGATCTGGCGGGCGAAGGAGCGCGCCATCTGGTCATAGAAGCGGCAGCCCAGGAAGACGAAGCCCCGGGTGGCGCGCATGTCCTTGACCACCGGCGGAATCGGGGTCTGGATGTCGATCTCGGTCAGGACCTCCACATAGTCCGAATCCGAGATCAGGAAATTGCGCTCGGGCCGCACGCTGCCGTGCGGGGCATAGAGCACGGTCTGCCACTTGGTGACCGAGTCCTCGCCCACCTGAGTGCCCTCGGGGTCGTAATAGCGATACCAGATGTCCTCATACTCGCCATTGCGCGACACCGCCTGGGCATGGCCCCAGCTCTTGGAGCCCGCCTTCAGCGCCTTGGCCATGACATCGTCATACCAGGCGGTGACGATCAGCGGCAACGACAACCCGGCCAGGCAGTCATGCAGGATGGTGGGCTCCTGCGAGGGACCGAACAGCTCCTCGAGCAGCCGCACCAGGGTCTGGCGGTGCTTGTTGGTCTCGATATACTGCGCCGAGGACCACAGATTGTTGCGGATGCGGCCTGGCACGGCGACCTTGGCGGTCAGCCGCTCGCACAGGGCGCGGGTGGAGGCCGGCAGCACGGTAGGGCCGCCGATGGTCAGCACCTCCGGGCCCAGGAACGGGATCAGGCGCCCCGCCACCAGCCCTTCGGCGATCTCGTCGATCAGGGCATGGGTCATGGGCTTAGTCTTCCGCTCGCTTCTTGGCTTCGACGGTGATGGGCAGGCGGGGCTCCTCGGCCATCTCGGGCAAGTCCAGCACCCAGCCGTTGTTCAGCTTGATCCAGCCGCCCCACAGGCTGTCCTTCTCCTGCTCGACCACCTTCTCTTCCAGGTCCTTCTTCGGCACATAGGCCGACAGCACGCCATTCGCCCGGCGGATCATCACCTTCATTTCTTGCTCTCCTCTGCTGATTCCAATTCCTTGGCGCGCATGCCGACGACATATCCACGCTCGATGAAATCTACCCCGTAGATGTAAAACTGCTGCAGAAAGGTGCCGATGTCCTTGACATATCCGACATCGCCTTTCTTCACCAAAATCTCGCCTATTTCCTTGCCGGCAAATGTCCCATCATTGCGGACATTCTTCTTTGACCGGACACGCTGGCCGAAATTGAAGGCGGGGTCGCTGTCCAGTTCGACGATGGTTTCCTTCCTCATGGGGGGTCTCCATTCTTGAGGGCGCCATCCAGATATTCATCAAGCCGCGCACAGGCCTTGTCGCGGACGTCGTCGTCCGGGTCCTCGGCCAGGGCGGTCAGGTGATCGGGGTCGATACGTTCGGCCACCTGGTAGCGCACGCGCCAGTCGGGATCGCGCAGGAACACTGCCAGCTGTTCGCCGTCCAGGCGCTCGGCCACGGCCAGGCGCACCTCGGGCGACTGGTCCCAGGCCATGGCCATCAGCCATTGCGGGTCGATGCGGCGGGCCACCTCGAGGCGTACCGCCGTCTCGGAGTCGCGCATCATCACCGTCAGGGTATCGGGCGCCAGGCGCCGGGCCACCACCACGCGGACGTAATAATCCGGGTCGAAGATCATGGGCATCAGGTCGCCGCCCTCGAGCCGGCTGGCCACCGCCACCCGCACCTTACGCTCGGGATCGTCGCGCATGGTCACGAGCAGGCGGCGCGGCACCCGCTGGGCCACGGACCAGCGCACCTCGCCGTCGGGGTCGTTGATCAGCCGGGGCACCTGGAAGATGCTGGCATGCTTGACCGCGATGGCGCGCAGCTCGAAAAAGGGATGGTCCAGATACTGGCCCACCAGGTCGGCATTCTCGGCGAAAAAGCGGTCGATCCGCTTGGCATAGCGGTCGAAGGCGCAGGCGTGCAGCAGCCTGCAGCGCCCGGCTTCAAGCCGGTCGCGGTGGGGACAGCCGTCGCAGGAGACGGGATTTCCCTGCCAGTCGAGTGCCTCAGTGGCAAGATCGGTCATCGTCAGCTCCCCTTCTCGCTGACGCCGTCATCGGCTGGCCGGGATGGGCGCCCGGGCCAAATCACCGGGCGCCTCCCAGACCGGCCTTAGGCCGGGATGCAGGTACCGTCCACCGGGCAAACGGCGGCGCACTGCGGGCTGTCGAACGCGCCTTCGCACTCCGAGCACTTGGCCGGGTCGATGATGAAGGTGCCGCCCTTCTCGCGGATGGCCTGGTTCGGGCATTCGAACTCGCAGGCGCCGCAGCCGGTGCACTGGGAGGCAACGATCTTGTAAGCCATGTCTCTTCTCCTCTGATAACCCCGGCGGGGCCAACCGCCGGTGTCGCTGTTATACCCCAGATGGTCAGGCCGAAGCCATGCGGCCCGCGCTCATCTCCTCTGACACCGCGCCGGTCCACCAGGTCAGGATGCTCGGCTCGATATATTCATAGGCAAAGGCGTCGCTGGCGGTGATGCCGGCGGCCTTCAGCTGGTCTTGCGGGCAATGGCCGATGCGGGCGCACAGCACCGCATCCACCCCCACCAGGGCTTCGATGATGCCGTCCAGGGTGGCGTCCTCGCCCCAGCCGCCCAGGCAATACTGGTCGTCCAGCTTGCGATGGCCGACGAAGCGCGCGCCCATGGCGTCCACCTCATAGACCTGGAACTCGTTGGCATGGCCGAAATGCTGGTTGATGCGCCCGCCGCCCTTGGTGGCCACGGCCACCAGCTTGGACGGCGCCCCCTCGAAGCCGGCCAGCGAGGCGGCGGCGGCTTCCTTGGCGGCGGCGGCATCGGCGCGCTCGCGCGCCACCACATCCAGATAGGCCTCGCGCACGCTGGGATCGTAGCCGGGGGACTCGTCGTCGGGCTGCTCGGCGATCTTGTCCAGGGTGAACTCGGCGCCCAAATCCTCGCCCAGCAGGCCCACGGCATCGGCGCGGCACTGGCGGCAATGCTTCATCAGCTTGGCGCCGCCGTCCAGATCCTCCTGCAGGGCCTTCAGCTCCAGCGGGCTGGGGCCGCGCTGGCCGGTCAGGCCGAAATGGGTGCCGTGGGCGGCGTCCGAGATCAGCGGCATCACATTATGGAGGAAGGCGCCCAGCTCCTTGGCCCGCTTGTTGACCTCCAGCAGGTGGTGGTCGTTGATGCCGGGGATCATCACCGAATTGACCTTCACCAGGATGCCGGCCTTGGTCAGCATCTCCAGCCCCTGCCACTGCCGCTCGATCAGCTTCTCGGCGGCGGCGCGGCCGGTCCAACGCTTGTGGTCATAAAAGATCCAGGGATAGATCTTCTCGCCCACCTCGGGGTCCAGGGCGTTGATGGTGATGGTGACATGGTCCACGTTGAAGTCGCGGATCACGTCAACATAGTCGGGCAGCGCCAGGCCGTTGGTGGACAGGCACAGCTTGATGTGCGGCAGCTCCTTGGCCACCAGCTCGAAGGTTTTGAAGGTCTTGTGCGGGTTGGCCAGGGCGTCGCCCGGGCCGGCGATGCCCAGCACCGACAGCTGCGGCACCTTGGCCGCCACCGCCATCACCTTGCGCAGGGCCTGGTCCGGGGTCAGCTTCTCGGAGACCACGCCGGGCCGGCTCTCGTTGGAGCAGTCGTATTTCCGGTTGCAGTAGTTGCATTGGATGTTGCAGGCCGGGGCCACCGCCACATGCATGCGGGCGAAATAGTGGTGGGCCTCTTCGGAATAGCAGGGGTGGTCCTTGACCTTCTCCCAGATCTCGGGCGGCAGGTCACCCTGGCCCTGGGACGAGCCGCAGGACGACCCGCCGGTGGAGGAGCAGCCGCCCGCCGCCGGCTTGGCCGCCGGGGCGTCGCCCGCCTTCATCTCGGCCAGCGAGGTCTTGCGCAGGCTGTCCAACGAGATCATCTGGGCCATGAAACGCCTCCTTGCGGTCGAAAGGACTGTCGCCAACCCTTTATGCAGGCGCCGTGCCAGATGCTAACTCATTGAATTTCTTGTGATTGTAGGGTGTGTCGCTGTGTCGTGGACGCGACAGCCATGTCGCGGGTGCGACAAGGGTTTGTGGGACACGGATGCCGGCTGTTGTTCGCCCCTCATCCTGAGCCTGTCGAAGGATGAAGGCCCCGAGATGGTGCCGCCTTCATGCTTCGACAGGCTCAGCATGAGGGAAACGGTCGAACCCCAAAAAAATCGCCCGGGGCGCTCTCCACGCCCCGGGCTGCAAGTTGCACCAAGTGAACGGGATCAGCCCGCCTTCTTCACCCCCGCCATGACAATGCCGGTGGTGGACTGGGCGGCCAGGGTGATGGAGCGCAGGTCCTCGGGCTCGAGGTTGCGGATGTCGGTCTTGCCGGTGCAGCGGGCCATCATGGAGGTTTCCGACGCGGCCGCTTTCAGGAACTGGCGCACGCCGTCGGCCCGTTCATCGGCGGGAGTGTCCTCGAATTCCACCCGGTTGCCCTGCACCACACCGCCGGCGGCGATGGCCAAGGCCACCGACGAGGCCGCCGCCTGGCAGCCCAGGGACAGGGCTTTGGCCACATCCGAACCCGAGCGGACGGCACCGTAATAGACCAGCCCCACGGTTTCTTCGGCATTCAGGGCGCGCAGGGTCTTGATTGCCTTGGTGATGACCGACAGGTCCGGCGGCCCGGCCAGTTCGGCCCAGGGCGCCGCCAGGGCGCCCGAGCCGTCCAGAACCAGCAGGTCCAGCCCCTGCTCCACGGCGAAGTGCACGGCGGCCTCGACGGTATTGGAGCAGGCGGCGAGGCCCAGCTTCTGGCCGTCGCGGGCGGGCACCGGCCTGCTGGGCGCCTCATGCGGGGCCAGCAGCTTGATCACCGCCACCGCCGCCGGGTCGGCCTTGGCCTGGCCGGTCAGCAGTTGCAGCCACGGCACGCCGTCCAGCGGCCGGGTGCCCAGATGGGCGCCGCCGGTTTCGGCCTGGCCCAGGGCCACGGCGCGGCGCACCTCGGCGGGTGCGTCCTCGAAACCGCAGGCCAGCAGCGGCTGGCCCACGGACAGGCCGGGCGCCAGCTCGACCCGGGTGTTGCAGCTTTCGCGGTAAGGGTCGATCACCAGCCGGGTCAGGTTGGCCGGCAGGAAGGTCAGGTCGTCGAAGGTGGCCACATGGCCCGCCGGGAACGGATCGGGCCGGATGGCCAGCCGGCCGGCGGTGAGGCGCGCCAGGTCGGCGGGCTGCTGCATGCCGATCTTGGCCATCTCGAAAATCGCCTCGCGGTTCTTCACCGTATAGTCGGTGGAGCCGGTCTCGGTGTCGCAGCGATAGCAGCGGGCCGCCTGCTCATGGGCGGTGTTGTCGTCATAGCCTTCCTCGGCATCGGCGAAGGGGTCCTCGCCGATGGGCAGCAGGCGCGGCTCCTTGACCGGCAACTTTTCCCACAAGGGATCCTGGGCCACCGGCACGCTGCGGGTGCGGTAAGGGGTCTTGTAGGGCGCCGGCTGGGTCTCGCCATCCAGGGCGGCCAACACATAGTAGGCGGCGCGGTGGCCGGAATACATGGCCTGCACCAGGGTCGAACCGCCGAAGGCGCCGTCGCCGGCGGCGAACACCTTGGGATGGCGGGTGCGCATGGTCACGGTGTCGGTGGCGATTTTGTCGCCGTCCATCAGGCCGTGGCGCGCCAGCTCCAGGCTGACCGACTTCTGCCCCACGGCGGCGATCACCAGCCCGCAGTCCAGGCCATGCTCCGAGCCCTCCACCGTCACCGGCTTTCGGCGGCCATCGGGGCCGGGCTCGCCCAGGGCGGTGGTGACGCAGCGCAGGGACAGGCCCCGGGCGGTCTTTTCCACCGAAACCGGCTGGGTGTTGTAAAGAATCTCGATGCCCTCGGCCTCGGCCGCATGCAGCTCGTGGGCGCGGGCCGGGATTTCCGCCGGGCCGCGCCGATAGACCACCTTGACGGTCTTGACGCCGGGCAGGCGCCGAGCCACGCGGCAGGCATCCATGGCCACGTCGCCGCCGCCCACCACCAGCACGGTCTCGGGCAGCATCGGACGCTCGCCGCCATTGACCCGGTTCAGGAAGGACACACCATCCATCACGCCGGGCAGGTCGTCGCCGGGCACGCCCAGGCTCTTGCCCACCGAGGCGCCGATGGCCAGCAGCACCGCGTCATAGCTGTCGGCCAGGCTGTCCAGGCTGTAGTCGCGGCCCAGGGCCGAGTTGCAGCGGATGGTCAGGCCGGCGCAACGCTGCTGGATGCGCTCGATATCGCCCTGCACCACCTCGGGCGGCAGGCGGAAATCGGGGATGCCCCAGGCCATCATGCCGCCGGGCCGGTCCAGCGCCTCATACACATCCACGGTCAGGCCGGCGGCGGCCAGGTCCTGGGCCGCCGTCAGGCCGGCCGGGCCCGAGCCGACGATGGCCACCTTCTCGGGCCGGGTGACCGGGATCGGCGCCAGCTTGTGCGACGGGCCCAGGCGGTCCATCACATAACGCTTCAGGGCGCGGATGGCGATGGGGCCGTCGGAATTGGCACGGCGGCAGGCTGGCTCGCACGGGGCGTCGCAGACCCGGCCGCAGACCGACGAGAACGGGTTGGTGGCGGTGATCGCCTCCAGCGCGCCGTCCAGATCGCCATTCCAGATCAGGCCCACATAGGAGCCCACATCGGTGCCGATGGGACAGGCCACCTGGCAAGGCGGCGGAACGTAATGGGCGAGCGCCGTGTCGTCCTTGGTCAGGGCGGCAAGCGTCAGGGGCGTGGCGGAACACTGGCTCATGGCACATCCTCTTGGGGTTGCTCCCTCCCTCGCCCGCCTGCGGGAGAGGGAGGGCTGGGGTGGGTGAGGGCCACCCCGCCTCGTCTCGTACTCACTGCCAGGGGATAGGCCGGATCGCCCTCACCCCTGGCCCCTCGCCCGCAAGCGGGCGAGGGGGGATCGGCTCACGCCACCTTGGTCAGAAGGTCGTCCTGAACCGCCCGATAGGACGGGTCATAGGGCAGGCCGGTGATGGCGGCGGCTTCCGGGGTTAGGGCCACCAGGTCGGCGCGCGACAGCTGGCGGATGTCGGAATAGCCCAGGGCCTTGGTCAAGGCCGCCATCTGCCAGCGCACCGCCTCCAGGAAGCGATGGATGGCCTGGGCCTGCTGCTCGGTCTTGTAGCGGCTCTCATGCTCGGGGTCCTGGGTGGCGATGCCCACCACGCAGTTGCCCACATGGCACTGCATGCAGGCGATGCAGCCGCCGGCGATCAGAGCCGAGGTGCCCATGGCCACCGCCGAGGCGCCCAGCGCCAGGGCCTTGACCGCGTCCACGCCGTCCTTGATGCCGCCCATCATGACGATGGGCATGTCGGGGCCGGCCTCGATCTCCTTCAGTCCGTCCAGCGCCTCCTGCAGCGCCGCCAGGGTGGGGATGCCCACATTCTCCAGCACCTCGGTGGAGGCGGCGCCGGTGGAGCCCTGCATGCCGTCCAGCTGCACGAAGTCGAAGCCGTCCTTGTAGGCGATCTTGATGTCGTCGCGCACGCGGCCGGCGCCCAGCTTCACCGAGATGGGCACCCGGTAGCCGGTGGCCTCGCGGAATTCCTCCACCTTGATGACCAGGTCATCGGCGCCCATGATGTCGGGATGGCGCGACGGCGAGCGCAGGTCGATACCCTCGGGGATGCCACGGATGGAGGCCAGCTCCTTGGTCACCTTCTTGGCCATCAGCTGGCCGCCCAGCCCGGGCTTGGCACCCTGGCTGACATAGACCTCAATGGCGTCGGCCTTCTGCATGTCCTGCACATTCCAGCCCAGGCGGCCGGACAGGCATTGGAAGATCAGCTGCTTGGCCTCGGCCCGCTCCTCGGGCAGCATGCCGCCCTCGCCGGTGTTCTCGACCGTGTCGGACAGGCGCGAGGCGATGGCCAGGGCCATCTTCATGCTGCGCGACAGGGCGCCGAAGCTCATGGGCGCGATCATCACCGGAAAGGACAGATCCAGCGGCTTGCCGCCGTTGCGGTCGCCGATCTTGGTGCGCAGGTTCACCGACTTCACGGGGTCGGTGTCCAGCAGCAGCCGCGACGGGTCCAGCTTGATGGCGATGTCCGAGAAATGCGGCATGGGCTTTGAGGCGCCATAGCCACGGATACGGTAGCGGCCGATGGAGGCCTTGGCGCGGATGTCCTCCTGCACCTTGGCGTTCCAGTAGTCGTGGGTCTCGGAGAACACCGTATGCGGCAGCGGGCGGCTGATCACCTCGGCGGTGCCATAGCGCAGCTTGGTGCCGGCATTGACGATCTTCTTGAACGAGCCCTCGAACGGAATGCCGTGCTTGGCCAGGAAGGCGCGGACCTCGGCCTCGTCCTCGGGCGGGCACTCCACTTCCTTGGCGTCCGAGCCCAGGGACTGGATGCGGCCGCCCACATAGATGGCGCCGGCCGACATGTCCTCGCCCACGCGCTCGCCGGAGTCGCCCAGGATGATGATGCGGCCGCCATACATCATATAGCCGGCCAGGAAGCTGGCATTGCCGCAGCAGAGCAGCGTGCCGGCCTTCATCACCTGGCCGGCGCGGCTGCCCATGTTGCCCTTGACGATCACCTCGGCGCCGCGCAGGGCGACACCGGCGATGGCGCCGGCATTGCCGCCCACCACCACGGTGCCGGCATACATGTTGTCGCCCACGCCCCAGCCCACATTGCTGTCGATCTCGAAGCGGGCGCCGTGGGTCAGGCCGGCGCAGAAATAGCCGGCCGAGCCGCGCACCCGCACGGTGACGGGGTGGGTGATGCCGACGCCGATATGGTGGCGGGCATCGGGGTTGGTGACTTCAATGTCCTCGCCCCGTTCCGCCGCCTGGCGCATCAGGGCATTGGCCTCGCGGACGGAGACCGCGCTCAGATCGATCGTGACCATGTACGGAAGGTTCCCGGAGCAGGTTCGGTGGTGGACAGGGGACGGCCGGGGAAGAGCCGGTTCAGCGACACTTCCTCGGAGGCAATGGCCACGAGGTCATCGTCCTCGTACATGACCATGGGCTTGGCCGCGAGGCGGTCCTTGGCGAAGCCGATGCCGTCCTTGGTGGAGACCAGGAAGCTGAAGGTGCCGTCCATGTCTTCCACGGACTGGGCCAGCGACTGGTCCAGGGGCACGCCCTGGGCCATCTTGTCGGCCAGATAGACGGCGATCAGCTCGGAGTCGTTGTCGGTGCGGAATTCGAAGCCCCGGCGTTCCAGCCGGCGGCGCCACTTCCAGTAATTGGTGATCTGGCCGTTGTGCACGATGGCCACGTCGGCGAAGCCGGTGGCCCAGAACGGATGCGCCGCCTCGGGCTTCACATCGGATTCCGTGGCCAGACGCACATGGCCGATGCCGTGGCTGCCGCGCAGATCGGCGATGCCATAGCGGCCGTCCAGGTCGTGGGCGGTGCCCACATCCTTGATGACGTCCAGGGAATAGCCGATGGAGGTCAGCTTGGCCGCATGCTCCATGGCATAGGCAAAGGGCTTCAGCTCACCCGCATAATTGACGGTGACGCGATAGGTCACACCTTCCACGTCATCCTCGACCAAGTCCGCCCCATGCTGGGCCAGGGCGGCCTTGATGGCGGCGATGTTGGCCGATGCCTCCTCGCCCTCGCCCACCAGGAAACGCAGGCGCAGACCGGAGCCCGGCTCGCCATAAAGGGCGAACCCGGTACTGTCGGGCCCGCGATGCTGACAGCCATCCAGCATGTCCATGAGCGCCTTGCCCAGGACGTGATTGCTGTTGGCCTTCTTGAACAGGATTCCGGCTATGCCGCACATCGGTCCTTCTCCCGATCACCGTGCTGGTTGAGCTTCACCCTAGCGACCCCGGAACCGATGTTCAACAATTTTTCCTGTGAGTGAATTCAGGGGCGCATTTGCCCATCCAATGGGCGTTTGCCGAAGAAAGTTTCAGGGACAGGGATGAACACGGATGGACACGGATAAGCGAGACACATCCCTTGCCCGCCGGATCGGCGCCTTGCCCATCCCCATCCGCGTTCATCCATGTCAAAAGCTCCCGCCCGATGGCCCGAAGTTAACCCAGAGGAAAAATTTTTTCTTTCCTGTTGACGAATAACCCCAAACTGGCACAGGGTGTGAATTGCCTAATCGGTAGCCACGCCCAGTTTCTGGGCATGTCGTCATTCAGAGGGGGTAAGGGAAGCCATGGGCAAGGACTCGGCCAAAGCTGCGGTGAAGGATCTGGCGCTGGTCGCCAAGGACCTGGGCATCCGCTATTTCCTGATCAGCTATGTGGATCTGTTCGGCGCCCTGCGCGCCAAGCTGGTGCCGGCCACGGCCATCACCGAAATGCAGAAGAACGGCGCCGGGTTCGCCGGCTTTGCCACGCATCTGCACATGACGCCGGCCAATTCCGACGTCTTCGCCATCCCCGACCCCTCCAGCCTGATCCAGCTGCCCTGGAAGCCCGAAGTGGGCTGGCTGGCCAGCGACCTTTATATGGACGGCCAGATCATCGAACAGGCGCCGCGCCAGCAGCTGAAGCGCCAGATCGCCCGGCTGAAGGAGCTGGGCTACCAGATGAAGACCGGCGTCGAGTGCGAATTCTTCCTGTTGAAGAAGGACGGCTCGGCGGTGGCCGACGAGCTGGATACCTATTACAAGCCCTGCTACGACCAGCAGGCGCTGATGCGCCAATATGACCTGATCAAGCAGATCTGCGACTGCATGCAGGACCTGGGCTGGGGCGCCTATCAGAACGACCACGAGGACGCCAACGGCCAGTTCGAGATGAACTGGCATTACGATGATGTGCTGCTGACCGCCGACCGCCATGTGTTCTTCAAATACATGGTCAAGACCCTGGCCGAGCAGCGCGACATGAAGGCCACCTTCATGCCCAAGCCGTTCAACACCCTGACCGGCAACGGCTGCCACATGCATGTCAGCTTGTGGAAGGACGGCAAGAACGCCTTCGACGACCCCAAGGGCGAGCTGGGCTGTTCCGACCTGGCCTACAAGTTCCTGGGCGGCATCATCCATTCCGCGCCCGAGCTGTGCGCCATCTTCAATCCCACGGTGAACAGCTTCAAGCGCATCAACGCCCCCATCACCGCCTCGGGGGCCACCTGGTCGCCCAATACCGTCACCTATTCGGGCAACAACCGCACCCACATGGTGCGCATCCCCGATGCCGGCCGCTTCGAGCTGCGGCTGATGGACGGCGCCACCAATCCCTATCTGATGCCGGCCGCGGTGCTGGTGGCGGGCCTGGACGGTATCATCAACGGCCGCGATCCCGGCAAGCGCCATGACATCGACATGTATATGGAAGGCCACACGCTGAAGAACGTGCGCAAGCTGCCCCTGAACCTGCTGGACGCCCTGCGCCTGATGGAAAAGTCCAAGGTGGTCAAGGACGGTTTCGGGCCCGAGTTCGTGCAGGCCTATCTGGCGCTGAAGATGAAGGAATGGAACGCCTTCATGAGCCATGCCAGCACCTGGGAACGGGACCACACCCTGGACTGCTAGCCCCCCATTCTTCCTGACACGGCGATCCCCTCATGCCCGGGCCCCTTGCGGTCCGGGCAACGGGGAGCCTTACGCCTTTTCGAGGACATCATGAGCGAGAACAAGACCCATTATGTTCTGACCATCTCCTGCCCGGACACGGTGGGCATCGTGGCCGCCGTGTCGGGCTTTCTGTCGGGCCATTCCGCCTTTATCACCGAAAGCGCCCATTTCGGCGACCCGGTGACGGGGAATTTCTTCATGCGCACGGTGTTCCGCCACCATGACGGCATGAAGCCCATCGCGGCCATCCGCGAGGAATTCGCCCAGCTGGCCGGCGGCTTCAAGATGACCTGGGGCATCCATGACTGCAGCAAGAAGGCCCGGGTGCTGCTGCTGGTGTCCAAGTTCGACCATTGCCTGAACGACCTTCTGTACCGCTACCGCACCGGCCAGATCACCATGGACATCCCCGCCGTGGTATCCAACCACCCGGACCTGGAGCGGCTGGTGGAATGGCACGGCATCCCCTATCACCACCTGCCGGTGGCCAAGGACAAGTCGGACAAGGCCGAGCAGGAAACCAAGATCCTGGAGATGGTGGACCGGTTGAACATCGACCTGGTGGTGCTGGCCCGCTACATGCAGGTCCTAAGCCCCGAGCTGTGCAAGGCGCTGTCCTGGAAGTGCATCAACATCCACCACTCCTTCCTGCCCAGCTTCAAGGGCGCCAAGCCTTATCACCAGGCCCATGCGCGCGGCGTCAAGATCATCGGCGCCACCGCCCACTATGTCACCACCGACCTGGACGAGGGCC
>CAYOKN010000030.1:0-16434 GCA_964404545.1 uncultured Rhodospirillaceae bacterium
CAGGGTGCCGCCATTCTCGACATGGTCGTCCACGGCCATGATGCCGATGCCGCCGCCGTTGGTCAGGATGGCCAGGCGCTCGCCCTTCAGCGGGCGCGAACGGGCCAGGGTCTCCACCGCGCCGAACAGTTCGTCGAAGTCATACACGCGCAGCATGCCCGAGCGGCGGATGGCGGCGTCGAACACCGCGTCCGAGCCGGCCAGCACGCCGGTGTGGCTGATGGTGGCGTGGGCCGCTTCAGCCACGCGGCCGGCCTTGATGCACAGCACCGGCTTGTTGCGGGCGGCGGCGCGGGCGGCGGACATGAAATTGCGGCGCTCGTGGATGGATTCCACATAAAGCAGGATGGCGCGGGTGTAGGGATCCGAGCCCAGGTAATCCAGCACATCGCCGAAATCCAGGTCGATGGATTCGCCCATGCTGATGAAATGCGAAAAGCCGATGCCCTTGGGCGCCGCCCAGTCCAGCACCGAGGTGCACAGCGCGCCCGACTGCGACACGAAGGCGATCTTGCCATTGGGCACCGCCTGATGCGCGAAGGTGGCGTTCAGGCCGATGCCGGGCACCATCAGGCCCAGGCTGTTGGGACCCAGGATGCGCATGTTCCAGCGCCGGGCCTCTTCGCGCAGCCGCTCCAGCGGCATCTTGCCCTGGGCGTCGGGGCCCGCCATGTTCATGCCTGCGGTCAGCACGATGGCGGCATGGCTGCCGCGCTCGCCCAGCTTGGCCACCTGCTCGATCACCGTGTCCGGCGGGGTGCAAATCACCGCCACGTCGGGCACGATGGGCATGGCCGCCACATCGGGATAGGCCAGCACACCGGCCACCGAGGAATGCTGGGGATTGACCGGCATGATGGGGCCGGCGAAGGCCCCGCCCAGCAGGTTTCGCATCACCACCGACCCCACGGTGTTAGGCTTGGGAGATGCGCCGATCACCGCCACCGAACGGGGACGGAACAGGCTGGAAAGATGCCGGGTGCTCATGCGGGGGCCTCGTCTGCCGGGGGTCTTGTCTGTCAGGGCTCTGGCAATTGGTCGGACCGGACTCTAGGCCTAAGTCACGACCATTGCCAGAGGGGACATACCACCAGCAGGATAGTTCCCGCGATGTTGCGCTGCAACAAAAACAGCGGAGCGGTGTTCAGCCTTTCACGGAACCGCCATCATTCCGGCACGAACATCTCGCCCGCCGCAATGGCCCGCAGGGTGCGGACGAACACCGCCCCCACCACCAGCGTGGTCAGCCCCAACACCACCTGGGCACCCCACACCAGCGGCCCCGGCACCATGTGGGCATATTGCAGCAGCGCGATGGCGGCGGCGTCCAACGGGAAGGTATAGGCCCACCAGGACGGCGCGAAGGGCAGCCCGCGGAACGACCGCCACAGAGCCGCCAGCACCAGCAGGGTGAAGATGGCCACATGCACCAGCAGCCGCGCCAACATGTCCAGATGCCCGCCATTCAAGGCCAACCAGGACAGGAAGCCCACTGCCGGCGGCGCCACCAGGATGAACAGGGTGGGCAGCAGCTTGGGCGGCAGGTCGTCATGGAAGATGACCCGGTAGAGCACGATGGTCAGCAGCACCAGCCAGAAGGTCAGGCCCACCGAGAAATAGAACGAGGACAGCTCGGCATAGCCCAGTTTCATGCCCAGGATCGGCACGATGATATTGCCCACCACCGGAATGAACCAGGCCGGGTTGATATGGGCCAGGTCATGCTTATGCCGGATCCAGCGGGCCACCACCCGCACCGTCAGCATCAGGTGCAAGGGCGCGGCCACCAGCCACATCCCCTGCGCCAGCACCGGAAAATTCGCATGCAGCCCCATGGCCAGAAGCAGGAGGCTGATGGAAATAGTTGGAAAGAAATTCGCCCGAATGGGATGATCGAACTCGTGACGGGCGGATTGGGGATGGCGCAAGGCCTTGGCTCCATAGAGCAGCGCCATGCCGATGAACACCACCACGCCCAAGGCCAGCAGCAGTTCGGCCACCAGCAGCGGCGCGCCCACTGTCTCGTGGGCCTTGCGCCAGGCCAGCGACAGGCCCGCCAGGCCCATGACCGAGGCGAACAGCGGAACCGGCACATGGGCCAGCCAGGGTTGCTGCGATGGCGCCGAAACGGCGGGAGCGGCGGAGGCCGGGGGCGAGGTCATGGAAGGGCATGCTCCTGCAATAAGCCGAATATTAGAGCCATATAATGTTCGGCGCCCCGCCCCCGCAAGCCTAAACGCAGCATTGGAGGCATGCACGAATGGGCACGAATGAGGGGTGGCGCGGCGGTTTGTGACCGTTGTTTGACATGGGTCAAAGGGTTTTACGGAAGTGTCAAATATGCTGCGTTGCAACACCTGCTCGGCCTAGGGTAATACAGTGTTCCGACGCCTTAAACCGGCGGGCATAGCCCGCTAGGCGGAAGGTTTTACCAAAGGTCCGATTGGGACCACGACGCTCGAATATTTGGGGTTCATTTACCATGGACATGATCGAGAACATCACCTTCGACGAAATCCAGATCGGGCAGTCGGCGTCCGTGACCCGGACCCTGACCATGCAGGACATCCAGCTGTTCGGCGCCGTGTCCGGCGATTTCAACCCGACCCATTTCGACGAGGCCTATGCCGCACAGGCGCTGAAGCACCACAAGGTGGTGGGCCATTCCATGTGGGCTGGCACCCTGATCTCGGCCATCCTGGGCGATGAGCTGCCCGGCCCGGGCACCGTCTATAAGGGCCAGGAGCTGAACTTCCACCGCGCCGTCGAACTGGGTGACACCATCACCATGACCATCACGGTCAAGGAGAAGATCGCCGAGGGCCATGTGGTCATCTTCGACTGCCGCTGCGTCAACCAGGCCGGCGAGCTGGTGATCGACGGCACTGCCCTGGTGACCGCCCCCACCGAGAAGAGCAAGGCCCCCCGCGTCGAGCTGCCGGACATCAAGTTCCAGCGCCGCCACAGCGTGTTCGAGGACATCATCAGCCGCTGCGGCGCGGTGGAGCCGGTGCCGGTGGCGGTCTGCCATCCCTGCGACCAGGTGTCGCTGCTGGGCGCCGTCGAAGCGGCGCAGCGCGGCCTGATCAACCCCATCCTGGTGGGCCCGCAGTCCAAGATCCTGTCGGTGGCCGAAGAGAACAACGTGGATGTCTCGGGCTATCGCATCGTCAACACCGAACACTCCCACGAGTCCGCCGAAAAGTCGGTGCTGCTGTGCCGCTCGGGCGAGGCCGAGGCCCTGATGAAGGGCTCGCTGCACACCGACGAGATGATGCATGAAGTGGCCAGCCGCGAGCGTGGCCTGCGTTCGGGCCGGCGCATCAGCCATGTGTTCGTCATGGACGTGCCCAGCTATCCCAAGACCCTGCTGATCACCGACGCCGCCATCAACATCTATCCCTCGCTGGAAGACAAGGTGGACATCGTGCAGAACGCCATCGAGCTGGCCCATGTGCTGGGCGTGGCCGAACCCAAGGTGGCGATCCTGTCGGCGGTCGAGACCGTTTATCCCAAGATCGCTTCGACCATCGAAGCGGCCGCCCTGTGCAAGATGGCCGACCGCGGCCAGATCACCGGCGGCCTGCTGGACGGCCCGCTGGCCTTCGACAACGCCATCTCGGAAGAGGCGGCGCGCATCAAGAAGATCAAGTCGCCGGTGGCCGGCCAGGCCGACATCCTGCTGGTGCCCGACCTTGAGGCCGGCAACATGGTGGCCAAGCAGCTGGCCTATCTGGCCGATGCCGACGCCGCCGGCATCGTGCTGGGCGCCCGCGTGCCGATCATCCTGACCAGCCGCGCCGACAGCCCCAAGGCCCGCATGGCCTCGTGCGCCGTCGCCGCCCTCTATGCCCAGGCCCGCCGCACCGGCGGCGTCAAGCTGGCCGCCGAATAACCCCGAGACCGAGAGACAACCATGAGCGACGGCATCATCGTCATCAACGCCGGGTCCTCCTCCATCAAATTCTCGCTGTTCGTGGCCAATTACGGCGGCGAGCCCCGGCTGATCTCCAAGGGCCAGATGGAAGGCATCGGCACCGCCCCGCATTTCGTGGCCAAAAGCCCGTCCGGCGACAAGCTGGCCGAGAAGCGCTGGGACGACGGCAAGCTGGGCCACAACGAGCTGTTCAAGCACCTGATCGACTGGGTCGAGCATCACCTGGACGGCGCCGAACTGAAGGTGGCCGGCCACCGCGTGGTGCATGGCGGCCTGAAATACAGCCAGCCCACCCTGCTGACCGACGCGGTGGTCAAGGAGCTGGAGCAGTTCATCCCGCTGGCGCCCCTGCACCAGCCGCACAACCTGTCGCCCATCCGGGCGCTGGCCAAGGTGCATCCGGACCTGGCCCAGGTGGCCTGCTTCGACACCGCCTTCCACCGTACCATGCCCAAGGTGGCGGAAACCTTCGCGGTGCCGCGCTGGCTGACCGAGGAAGGCGTGCGCCGCTACGGCTTCCACGGCCTGTCCTATGAGTATATCGCCAGCACCCTGGGCTCGGTGGACCAGAAGGCGGCCAAGGGCCGCGTGGTGGTCTGCCACCTGGGCAACGGTGCCTCCATGTGCGCCATCAAGAACGGCCGCTCCATGGCCTCGACCATGGGCTTCACCGCCGTCGAGGGCCTGCCCATGGGCACCCGCACCGGCTCCATCGATCCCGGCGTGATCCTGTATCTGCTGCAGGAAAAGAAGATGGACGCCAAGCAGATCGAGGCGCTGCTCTACAAGGAATCGGGCCTGCTGGGCGTGTCCGGCATCTCCAACGACATGCGCGTGCTGCTGGAAAGCGACCAGGAGCATGCCAAGGAGGCGGTGGACCTGTTCACCTACCGCATCGCCCGCGAACTGGGCTCGCTGGCCACCGCCGTGGGCGGCCTGGACGCCGTGGTGTTCACCGCCGGCATCGGCGAGAACTCGGCCCCGGTGCGCGCCAAGGTCTGCCAGCTGGCCGCCTGGATGGGCATCGACCTGGACGAGGCGGCCAACGCCGCCAATGCCCAGCGCATCACCACCGCCGCCTCGACGGTGCCGGTCTATGTGCTGCCCACCAACGAAGAGCTGATGATCGCCCTGCATACCCGCGAATTGCTGAGCCAGGCCAAGGCTGCGGAATAACAGCGTTCAGGGTTTTTCTGCGAAGAGCTCCCCTCGCCCGGCTGGGCGGGGGGAGTTTTCATTTGACCCGCGTCTCGAAGCACGCACGGCCCATGATTGCGTTCCAATAGGAACTACCGCCCGCCCTCCACGAAGGGCTGGCGCTGGATCAGGTCCATCACCTCGGAGGCGGGAATGGGGCGGCTGAACAGGAAGCCCTGGATCAGGTCGCACCCCTGGGAGCGCAGGTAGCGCAACTGGTCCACCGTCTCGACGCCTTCCGACACCACGCGCAAACCCAGGGAATGACCCAGGGCGATGATGGCGCGGGCGATCTCGGCATCGTTGGGATCGATGGTCAAGTCGCGCACGAAGCTTTGGTCCACCTTCAGCTTGTGCACGGGGAACCGCTTCAGATAGCTGAGCGAGGAATAGCCGGTGCCGAAATCGTCGATGGCCAGCGAGATGCCGGATTCGGCCAGGGCGGTCAAAATCTTCTCGGCGCTGCCGGCGTCCTGCATGACCGAGCTTTCGGTCAGCTCCAGCTCGATCAGGCTGCCGTCCACCTCGTATTCGTCCATGATGCCGCGCACCAGCCCCACCACATCGGGCTGGCGCAGCTGCTGGGCCGACAGATTGACCGAGACCGGCACCACCGGCAGGCCCTTGTCCAGCCAATGGCGCACCTGGCGGCAGGCCTCGCGCAGCACCCATTCGCCCAGGGGCACGATCAGGCCGGTTTCCTCGGCCAGCGGGATGAAGCGGCCGGGGCCGATCATGCCCTGTTCCGGATGCTCCCAGCGCACCAGCGCCTCCAGCCCCACGATGCGGCCCGATTCGGCCTCGACGAAGGGCTGATAGTGCAGCATGAACTCCGAGCGGCCCAGGGCGCGGCGCAGGTCGCGCTCCATGGCCAGGCGGGCGCGGGTCTCCTCGTTCATCTCGTTCGAGAAGAAGCGGAACCCGTTGGGCACCTCGCGCACGGCCCGGTACATGGCCATGTCGGCGTTCTTGATCAGATGATCCGGGTCGATGGCGTCGTTGGGATAGATGGAGATGCCCACGCTGGCGCCCAGATGGATCTCGTGCTCCTCGATGCGGAAGGGTTCCGAGATGGCGGCGATCAGGCGGCGCGCCAGGGCGGCGGCGGCCTCGGAGCCCGCCAGGTCGGTCTGCACCACAGCGAATTCGGCGCCGCCGATGCGGGCCACCGTATCGGCGGACCGGGCAGCCGAGTTCAGCCGCTCCACCAGTTGCACCAGCAGCCGGTCGCCCACGTCATGGCCCAGGGTGTCGTTGACCCGGTTGAAGTGGTCGAGGTCCAGGAACAGCAGCGCCAGGCTCTCGAAATTGGCCTCGCAGCGGCCCACCGCCTGGCGCAGCCGCTCGCGGAACAGGGTGCGGTTGGGCAGGCCGGTGAGGTTGTCGTAATGGGACAGGAAGCGGATGCGCTCCTCGGCCTGCTTGCGTTCGGTGATGTCCTCGTGCACCACCACGAAGTGGGTCACGCCCTTGTCGGCATCCACCATGGGGGTGACGGTCTGCACCACCGTATAGAGGCTGCCGTCCTTGCGCCGCTCGACGATCTCGCCGCGCCAGACCTGGCCGGCGGTGATCAGGCGCCAGAATTCCTCATAGAAGGCCGTGGGCTGCAGCCCGGAATTCAAGATGCGCGGGGTCTGCCCCAGCACTTCGCGCTCGGTATAGCCAGACAGGCGGGTGAAGGCGTCGTTCACCCATTCAATGATGCCGTTGCGATCGGTGATGAAGATGGCGTTGGCCGCCGCCTTCATGGCCGCGCCCTGCAGGCGCAGGCGGCGCTGGTCGTGCACCATCTGCACGGCCACGCCCAGACGCTGGGCCAGCACTTCCAGACGGCGCAGGATGCCCTGGCCGAAGCCGTCGCAGGTATAGAGGTTCAGCACCCCCACCACCTGCTGCTGCGAGCGCAGCGGGATCGAGGCGATGGCGGCAAAGCCGGCGTCACGGGCCGAGGACAGGATGTCCGACCAGGCGGGGTCGTCCACCGTCGCCATCTGGGTCGCGCCCAGGCGGGTGGCGCGGCCGGTGGGGCCCATGGAGCGCGGCCCCCGATCCCAGCGCAGATCGCGGATACGGCTCATATCCACGCCTTCGCGGCCGGCGGCGGCACGCACGGCGATGCTGCCGTCCGCCTCCTTGGTGCCGATCCAGACCAGCGGCAGCCGGAACAGGTCCACCAGCCGGCGGCAGACGAAGGGCAGGATACGGTCCTGGTCGAAGCCCTTGAGCACCCGCTCGATCATCTCGCCGATGACGCTGTCGATGGCTTCGGACAGCTTGCGGTCGCGCACGTCGCGCAGCAAGCCGATGCGCAGGATGCGCCCCTCGCGGCGCAACTGGCTGATGGTCAGTTCCACATGGACCGGCTCGCCGGTCTTGGAGAGGCCCTGGCATTCTCCCACCGCCAGCCCGCCGGCCCGGGGCTCGAGCAGACCGGCCGGTTCAAGCGGGCGTTCCGGATCGGGCAGGAAACGATGGGCGGTGGCGCCCACCGCCTCTTCCGAGGAATAGCCGAAGACCCGCTGGAACGCGCCATTGACGTAAGCCACCCGACCGTCCTCGTCCACGATGACGACGCCGTCGGACAAATGCGCAAACACACCGCGCAAGTCTTCGTCGGCGGTACGGTCGGCTCCGGTCAAGGACAGGCCCTCCGAAGCGGTTGACGTGTGGCGAACCAGCTCACCAGGCAGGGACTCGTCCCCGGGAAACTGGCGCAGTTCGGCTGTTTGACGGTCAATGTCCAACACAGCCCGCTCTTGGGCTCCCTATTTCAACTTATATTTTTTCGACCAGTCTAAGCGAAAGCCAGAAGAGGGCAAGCCGGAGTTTTTGACAGGGCCTGCCCTGGGCAAATCCCCCGGGGATCCTCCATTTGCCGCCCCTACCCTTTTTTCGCCACGCCCAAGCCATTAGATTGCCCCAGGACCAAAGTTACAGCACAATGGGCGCCCTCGGCCCTCGGGCCGGGAACCTTGCGTGTTTTCATTGGGTTGGGCGGATGTCCTTTACCACCATCTTCGGGTTCCTGTTCGGCGCGGTGTTGTTCGCCGGCTCCATCATGTTGTCCACGGACAACTGGAGCATCTTCCTGGACGGGGCCAGCCTGATCATGGTTTTGGGCGGCACCCTGGCCGCCACCTTCGCCGCCTACGAGCCGCGCTATGTGCTGATGGCGCTGCGCATCGTCCACACCATCATCTTCGCGCACCGTATGGGGCGCGGCATCCTGTCCAACGAAGTGGGCCGGATGATCCGCTGGGGCTATATGGTTCAGCGCGGCGGCCTGCCGGCGCTGGAGGGCGACGCGCGCAAACTGCGCGAGCATGACCGCTTCCTGGCCTTTGGCGTGGACCTGGTGATCTCGGGCTATACCGGCCAGGAAGTGCGCGAAATCCTGGCCAACACCATCGAGACCACCTTCGAGCGACAGGTGGTGCCGGCGAGCATCCTGCGCAACATGGCCGGCACGGCGCCCGCCTTCGGCATGATCGGCACCCTGGTTGGCCTCATCATCATGCTGGACAAGATGGCCGGTGACCCGGGCGGCATCGGCAAGGGCATGGCGGTGGCGCTGATCACCACCCTGTACGGCATCCTGGTGGCGCGCCTGATGCTGATCCCCGCCGCCACCAAAATCCAGCAGCGCGAAGAAATCGTGCGCTTCCGCAATTACCTGGTGGCCGAGGGGCTGGCTTTGCTGGCCGAGCGCAAGAGCCCCCGCTACATCCAGGACAAGATGAACAGCTTCCTGGACCCGGCCCTGCATTTCGACATCGACCGCCAGATGAAGCAAGCCAAGGGAGGCTGAGGGGCATGATCCAGCGCCGCCCCAGCAAGAAAGAGGATTCCGTCGAGGAAGACTGGCTCCTCACCTTCTCGGATATGGTGACGCTGATCCTCACCTTCTTCATCCTGCTGGCCTCCATCTCCAAGGTGGACCTGGTGAAGTTCGAGCAGGTGCAGTCCGGCATCACCAAGGAGATCGGCAACCGCGACGTGGTGAAACCCATCGAGGCGGCCCGCACCGAGCTGGAACTGAAGATTTCGGAAATGCAGATTGCCGACACGGTGTCGCTGGGCCAGGACCACCAGGGCCTGGTGCTGGAATTCGATGCCGGCGCCTTCTTTGCCCAGGGGTCGGCCGAATTGACCGCCCAGGGCCGCTCCGCCATGGCCAACCTGGCCACCACCCTGACCTCGCCCAGCTATTCCCATTTCCAGGTGGAGGTAGAGGGGCACACCGACGATAACCAGGTGGCCACCACCCAGTTCCCCAGCAATTGGGAGCTTTCCGCGGCCCGCGCCGCCTCGACCGTGCGGCTGTTCATCGCCACCGGGATCGATCCCACCCGCCTGCGCGCCGTGGGCTTGGCCGACGTGGCGCCCAAGGTCCCCAACCGCACCGCCGACGGCAACCCGCTGCCAGACAACCAGGCGGTCAACCGTCGCGTGGCCGTGCGGGTGCATCCGCGCTGACGCTCTGGCGCCGCGAGGCTGTTCAGACCTGCTGATCGGCGTGCGACCGACCGAATACAGGACTTAACCGATGGTCAGTTCCATGCCGTCGCGGGCCACCAGGGTGTTGGACCAGGCGCGACGGGCTTCGTCCTCGATACGGGCCATGACCTCGTCGTCATGGTCGGGATCGTGGTGGAACAGGGCATACCGCTTCACATTGGCCATCTGGCACAGGCGCATGCCTTCCTGCCAGGTGGAATGCCCCCAGCCCACCTTGGCGGGGAATTCATCGTCGGTATAGGTGCTGTCATAGATCACCAGGTCGGCGCCCTCGATCAGCTCCAGCACGGTCTCGTCGGGCTGGCCGGGAATATGTTCCGTATCGGTGATGTAACAGACGGAATGGCCGTTGAATTCGATGCGATAACCGGTGGCGTCGTTGGGATGGCGCAGCTTGCAGGTGCGGGCGCGGATGCCATCCAGCAGGATCAGGTCGTCGCCCGCCTCGAAATCCTCGAAAGTGAGGTGTGCCTGCAGCGCCGACAGCGGCACCGGGAACATGGGATTGGCCATCTGGGTGGACAGCACATGGTGGATGCCGCCCTTGGTGGACAGGTGGCCGGCCATGATGTGGAAGGCCCGCTCGGGCGCGAAGAAGGGCGCAAAGAACGGGAAGCCGTTGATGTGGTCCCAATGGGTGTGGGTCAACAGCAGGGTGGCGGTGGCTGCACCACGGCGCAGGAAATCATGCCCCAGATTGCGGATGCCGGTGCCCGCATCCAGAATGATGCTGTGGTCGCCGATGGTGATTTCAACGCAACTGGTATTGCCCCCATACACCACATGGCGGGGTGAAGCGCAGGCGATGCTGCCGCGCACGCCCCAGAATTTCAGTCGGAAACTCATTCCCATCTCCTGCCGTTTTCCCCGCATGGGCAGGGTTCGGCCTCGTCACCGAGACCAATATATCCGATTTGGTTACTTAGAAAACAGTAAACAACCTTAAAGGATTGCGACTTTTTCAGGACCCTACCCGGCCCGAGACTTTTTTGCCTTTGACAACCAGCGGCCCAATCCAGCACCCCACCCCTCCCGCGCCCATTTTGTTTTTCCCAAATCGCTATGGCCTGCCGGCCACTCTTGGGACAGCTATGACTTGTGGGCAGGGGCGCAAACGAGCTAAGCTTTTCCGCGAGAAAGAGAGCCGAAAGCGCCCATGCACGAGCCACCCAAGGACCACCTTCCCATGGATGCCCTGGATACTGCGCCGCCCGCCGCCGAAGCGCGGCATTGGCTGCGCTCGCCCCTGTCGGTCAGCCTGGGATATGCGGCCTGCGGCGCCGTGGCGCTGCAGGGGCTCGGCGCCTTGCAGATGGAAGGGCTGGCGCCCTCGGGGCCGGCCTGGGGGTTGCTGGGGGTTTCGACCCTGGCCCTGTTCGCCCTGGTGCGCCGTTTGCGGGTGGACCGGGCGGGGCCAGATCTGGATGACCTGCCCGACATGCTGCTGCAGCTCGATGAGCGCGGCTGCCTGCGCAGCTGGAACCGCCCGGCAGCCCTGCAGGCGGACGAAGAACGGCTGACCGATGGCGCCCATCTGTCGGAATTGGCGGTGGCCGAGGACCAGCCGATCCTGCATGAGGCGCTGGCCCGCGCGGTCAAGCTGGGCCGCGCCCAATGCACCGCCCGGCTGCGCTCCGGCGACGGCGTCGCCCTGCCCTGCCTGTGGCATCTGCGGCCACAAACGGACGATGGCGGCTCCATGGTGGGCTTCCTGGTCAGCCTGGGCGACATGAGCGACAGCGACCGCCGCCTGCGCGAACTGGAGGAGCGCGAGCGCCGCCACCGCCAAATGGTGGAGATGGCGCCCCATCTGGTGGCCGTGGTGGCCCAGGACCGCATTGTCTTCATTAACCGCGCCGGCGCCCGCATGCTGGGTGCCGCCGGGCCGGCGGCCCTGCTGGGCGGATCGTGGCAGTCCCTGCGCGCCGGGGACCAGGGCCTGATGCGCATGGACGGCACGCCCATCCCCGTGGAGATCACCCAGGTCCCCACCCTGTACGAGGGCGAGGTGGCCTCCCTCGTGCAGGCCCGCGACCTGACCCAGGTGCAAGTGGCCGAAGCCGCCCGCAAGGATGCCGAACTGCGCCTGCGCGGCGTGGTCGAGACCGCCGGCGATGCCATCATCACCGCCGACGCCAACGGCTTCATCCAGTCCTTCAATGGCGGCGCCGAGGCGCTGTTCGGCTATGCCTCGTTCGAGGTCCTGGGCCGCAGCCTGTCGGTCCTTCTGCCACCCGAAGAGGCGGCCCACCACGAAACCGCCATGCGCCGATTCCTGCGCGAAGGGCGCGAGCGCCCAACGGGCCCGCAGCGTGAGGCCCTGGCCCTGCACAAGGACGGCCACACCTTCCCGGTGGAGATCAATCTGGGCTGTCAGCGCCTGGACGGCGAGCAACTGTTCACCGCCGTGCTGCGTGACGTATCCGAGCGCAACAAGTCCGCCACCCGCCTGCGCGTGGCCGACAAGGTGCTGGAAAGCACCTCGGAAGGCGTCATGGTGACCGAGAAGTCGGGCACCATCCTGTGGGTCAACAATGCCTTCTGCAAGATCTCGGGCTATGGCCGCGACGAGGTCATCGGCAAGAATGCCAGCCTGCTGAAATCGGGCATGCAGAACGCCGACTTCTACAAGCAGATGTGGAAGACCATCGACGACAAGGGCATGTGGGCCGGCGAGATCTGGAACCGCCGCAAGGACGGCGAGGCCTATCCCGAATGGCTGACCATCAAGGCGGTGCCCGAGCCCGATGGCCGGATCAGCCGCTATGTGGGCATCTTCTCGGACATCTCTAAGCACAAGCGCGCCGAAGAGACCATCAAGCACCTCACCTATTACGACGCCGTCACCCGGCTGCCCAACCGCTATCTGTTCCAGGACCGCGTGGGCCAGGCGCTGGAGCGGGCGCGCCGCACCGGCAAGCTGGTGGCGCTGGTGCTGGTGTCGCTGGACCGCTTCAAGACCGTCAACGAGACCCTGGGCCACCAGGTGGGCGACGCCCTGCTGCGCGAGGTGGCCAAGCGCCTGTCCGCCTCGGTGCGCGGCGAGGACACCGTGGCCCGCATGCGCGGCGACACCTTCTGCTGCGTGCTGACCGAGCTGACCGCCAGCCACGACGCCACGCCGGTGATCCATCGCATCATGGATTGCTTCACCCACAGCTATCAGCTGGGCGAGCACGAGCTGTACGTGACCGCCAGCGTGGGCATCGGCCTCTATCCGGTGGACGGCTCGGAGCTGGATGACCTGCTGCAGAAATCCGAAACTGCCATGAACCGCAGCAAGGACGCGGCGGAATCGGCGTTCCATTTCTACACGCCGGAAATGAACGCCAATTCCATGGAGCGCCTGCGGCTCGAAACCGACCTGCGCAAGGCCATCGGCCGCGAGGAACTGGCGCTGGCCTACCAGCCCAAGGTGGATACCCTGTCGGGCCGCATCCTGGGCGCCGAGGCGCTGCTGCGCTGGCGCCACCACGAGATGGGGCTGGTCTCGCCGGCCCGCTTCATTCCCATCGCCGAGGAAACCGGCCTGATCGTCCCCATCGGCGGCTGGGCGCTCCGCCATGTGTGCGAGCAGATCCGCAACTGGGACCAGGCCCGGGTGCCCACCACCCGCATTGCCGTGAACCTGTCGGCGCACCAATTCCATCAGCCCGACCTGGTGGAGATGATCGTGCGTGTCCTCGAGGAAACCGGGGTGCCGGCGGACATGCTGGAGCTGGAACTGACCGAGTCCGCAGTGATGCAGAACGCCGATACCGCCATCCAGACGCTGATGCGGCTGCACGAGGTGGGTATCCGCATCGCCATCGACGACTTCGGCACCGGCTATTCGTCGCTCAGCTATCTGAAGAAGTTCCCCATCGACAAGCTGAAGATCGACCGCAGCTTCGTGCAGGACCTGGGCACCAATTCGGCGGGCGAGGAAATCGTCGGAGCCATCATCGCCATGGCCCATTCCCTGAACCTGTCGGTGGTGGCCGAGGGCGTGGAAACCCGCCAGCAGCTGGAATTGCTGCAATGCATGGATTGCGATGAGATCCAGGGCTACTACTTCTCGAAGCCGGTCTTCGCCGACGAGTTCGAGACACTTCTGCACACCGGCGTCCTGGGCCAGGAAGCGGCCTAAATGCTATGTGGGTGCCCGCGTCAAGCGCAGGCACCCACATCGAGGGACTGGGCGACTGCCCTCACCCCGGACGGCCATCCAGGCGCGGCCGGGTCAGGATCGGCCAGTAGGTGATGCCGAACACCAGCCAGCCCAGGCTCCATAAGGCCCCCGAGAGGTGCAGGCTCCACAGCCCATCCACGCCCAGCACCGCCGGCGCCACCCGCGCCACCCCGGCCAGGATCACCAGCCCATAGGCCAGCACCGTGGCCTTGGCCAGCACCAAGGGACGACCGGAATGGCCCAGGGCAGCGCGGCTGCCCACGCCCAGGATCATGGTTCCGAAGGCTCCGGCCGTCAGCGCATGCAGCGCCGCCGATGGGGCGAACAGGCCGGTCAGCCCCGCCAAACCATGCAGCACCAGGCCGAGCCCCAGCCAGCCATAGCCGGCATGCAGCACCCAGAGGATGGGATGGCCCAGGGTCTTGGCGCCCTTCCAGCGGGACAGGCGCAGAAGGTTCAAGGCACCGGCCAGCAGCGACAAAAGCGCCGGAGCCATCCCATCGGGCTGCAGCGCCTGGGCGATGCCAGCCGCAGCCACCGACAGCGGGGCGGCCTTTTCCAGCCAGGATAGCGGGGTAATCTCGACGGCGATCCCAGCCATGCGCAGGCCGTTCTGGGTGAAGGCCGGGACAATTCGCCCGCCAATGATGGCGATCATCAGCGCGAACAGATAGACCCCTAACATCAGGCCGCTACGGCCCGTCGCCAGGCCCTCAATCACCTCCAGATGTACCAGCAGGCTGGCCAGGGTCAGCACCGACAGGATCACCAGGAACACCATGTTTCGGGGCTTGCCCGCCAGGATCAGGGGTCGGGCCAGCAGGGCGCCCAATATGGGAAAAAAGGCCAAATCCGGGAGGACTGCCCACCATCCGGGCACCGCCGGCCAAAAAAGCAGCAGGGCGCGCGCGGCCAGCCAGACCAGAACCAGGGCCAGCAACGGCAAACCCGCCACCGGCTTGGCGCCGGTCCAGTTGGGCACCGCCGTCAGCAGAAAGCCCGCCAGGGCGGCGCCAGCAAATCCAAAGACCATTTCATGGGCATGCCAGAAATAGGCCGGGTATTCCAACCCTATGGCGGAGGAAGAGGATAAGACAACCAACCATAGCGGAATGGAGAAAGCGGCCCACAGGGCGGTTAGCAGGAAGAAAGGCCGGAACCCCGCGCGCAACAAAACCACGCCTTCCCTTGCGGTATTCGGCTCCTCTAGCTGGATGCTCATTTTAGTGATCCCGGCTTAAATACAACTGAGCTCTCTTGTATCATCAGCGACCATTTGATTCCTTAACTCTCGTCAATGAAACAATTTGTATTGACCACCCTATCCGATGGTATTAACACTGTGCAGGCAACATGGGGGGACATTCCTATGGACGGCATGGCCGAGCCACGTCGCAAGAGATTGCGGCGGGACGAGAGGGAACGCCTGATTCTCGAAGAGGCGATTAAATTTTTCGCGGAGGTCGGCTTCGAGGGCCAGACCCGCGCCCTGGCCGACCGGCTGGGCGTCACCCAGCCCCTGCTCTATCGGTATTTCCCCGACAAGGAGACCCTGATCGCCAGGGTCTTCGACGAGATGATGGTCAAGCGCTGGCACCCTGAATGGGACAGCCTGCTGCGCGACCGGTCCCGTCCGCTGCTGCTGCGGCTGAAGGATTTTTATCGCCAGTTCAACGACGTGCAGTTCACTTATGAGTGGGTGCGCCTGGTACTGTTTGCCGGCCTGAAGGGCGGCGATCTGGGCAACTGCCACCAGTCGCATCTGCGCCAGCAGGTGCTGGTGCCGGTCTGCACCGAACTGCGCCACGCCTCCGGCCTGCCGGCGCCCGAGCAGAGCCCGCTGACCAGCGACGAGTTGGAGCTAGCCTGGGCCCTGCACGGCAGCATCTTCCAGTTGGCCATGCGCCGCTGGGTCTGCCAGCAGGACGTGCCCGAGGATGTGCATTCGGCCATCGACACCCTTCTGGAAGCGCAGGTGCCCGGCGCCATCGCCGGCATGAGGGCCCTGGCCGCCTGAAGCCTTCTCCGCCCACGCGGACACGGCGCTTGAGGTCCTGCGAGCCCGCGCACACACCGCGCGGGCTCTAACGCAGCCCGAAAACCACGAACAGGATTCCCAGCCACAGGACGGTTCCGGTGGCCAGAATCCTGGTCTTTGCCCGCTCGCTGCGCTCGGGGACTTCCGGCAATTTCCCCATCACCGGCGACACCGGCCCCGCATGGGGCGGCGCCCCCGCCGCCACAAAGGGCGCCACCGCCACGGTGCCGCCTGCCGGGCGCAAGCCCGGATCGGGGGTGGCCTCGACGGGATGCACCACCGGCCCGGCCTCCAGACCGGGCAGACTGGGCATGTCCGGGCGGCGCACACCGGAAACACCTCCCCGCGCCGCCGCCGCGGTCAAGCAGTCCAGCACCTGGCCCAGCACTCGCCCGGCCACACCTTCCAGCCCCCGGGGCCCCAGCGCCGCCAGACGGCCGCTGGGGGTCGCCTTGCCATGCACCGTCACCTGGCAATCCACCCCGTGGGGCACCAGCGTCACCATCAACCGGCCTTGCAGGGTGCCGGCGCTGCTGGACTGCATCTGGCAGGCCAGGGTGAAGGCCCGGC
>CAYOKN010000031.1:0-16425 GCA_964404545.1 uncultured Rhodospirillaceae bacterium
GCGGGATGCCCTGGCGGCGGGTGATCTCGCGGCTCTGCACCGGCTCGCCGCCGGCATGGTAGGCGATGTCCAGCACCGCCTCGATGGCGAACAGCATCTTCTTGGAGGGACGCAGCATGGGACTTCAGCCTTTCACGGTGATGCCGGTGGAGCCGAAGCCGGCGGCGCCCCGCGCCGTGGCGGGCAGCGCACCGGACGTCTCGGACCAGGTGATGCGGGTGACGGGCGCCACCACCAACTGGGCGATGCGCATGCCGCGCTCGACCCGGAAGGGCTCGGGCCCGTGGTTGATCAGCAGCACCTGTACCTCGCCCCGATAGTCGGCGTCGATGGTTCCGGGCGCGTTCAGCACGGTGACGCCGTGGCGCGCGGCGAGGCCTGAGCGCGGGCGCACCTGGGCCTCATAGCCTTCGGGCAGGGCGATCTGGATGCCGCAGGGGATGGCGGCCCGGCCGCCATTGCCGGGCAGGGTGATCTCGGCCGGCACCGCGGCCAGCAGGTCCAGGCCGGCGGCCTGGTCGGTCTCGTAGCGGGGCAGGGGAAGGTCGGCGGCATGCTCCAGCCGCTTGATGGCCACGGCGGTCACAGGGTCTTCTCCAGATGGGCGGCAATGGTTTGGGCCAGGCGGTCGGCCACCTGGTCCTTGGTCAAAGTGGGCCAGTCCTCGACACCCGCCGCGCTGACCAGATGCACGGTGTTGTGGTCACCGCCAAAGGTGCCGGTGGCGGGCGAGACGTCATTGGCCATGATCCAGTCGCAGCCCTTGCGGGCCAGCTTGGCCTGGGCATGGGCGGTTACCGTCTCGGTTTCGGCGGCAAAGCCCACCACCAGCCGGGGCCGGGCGGTGCCGGCGGCGGACAGGGTGGCCAGGATGTCGGGGTTGGGCACCAGGCTGATCTGCGGCGGCGCCTTGCCCTCGGCCTTCTTGGTCTTTTGCGGGGCGGGCTCGGCCACGGTCCAGTCGGCCACGGCCGCGGCGCAGACGGCCACATCGGCGGGCAGCGCCGCCTGGCAGGCGGCCAGCATCTGCCGCGCCGTCTCCACCTTGACCACCTGCACGCCCTTGGGGTCGGGGATGGAGACCGGGCCCGAAACCAAGGTGACGTCGGCGCCCAGCCGGGCCAGGGCGGCGGCGATGGCATGGCCCTGCTTGCCGCTGGAATGGTTCGAGATATAGCGCACCGGGTCGATGGGCTCCCGCGTCGGGCCGCTGGTGACCAGCGCCTTGCGCCCCGCCAGCGGCCCGGCGGCGAACACCGCCTCGGCGGCGGTGACGATGTCGGGCACCTCGGCCATGCGGCCCACCCCCACTTCGCCCTCGGCCAGGGCGCCGGTGCCGGGCGGCACCACCCGCACGCCGCGCGCCAGCAGGGTGGCCAGATTGGCCTGGGTGGCCGCGTGGTCCCACATGCGGCTGTTCATGGCCGGGGCGATCAGGATGGGCTTGTCGCCGGCGGCCAGCAGCATGGCGGTGGCCAGCTCGTCGGCCAGGCCCAGGGCCATCTTGGCCATCACGTCGGCGGTGGCGGGGGCGACGATGATCAGGTCGGTCTGGCGGCCCAGGCGGATATGGCCGATCTGGGTTTCCTCGGCCGGATTGAACAGGTCGCGGCCCGGCGGTTGGTCGGTCAGCGCCGCCACGGTCAGCGGGGTGACGAAATTCTCGGCCGCGCGGGTCAGCACGCAGCGCACCCGCGCCCCCCGGTCCCGCAGCCGCCGGATCAGCTCCAGGCTCTTATAGGCGGCAATTCCCCCGGTGATCACCAGGAGGATTTCACGATCCTGCAACACGATGGGGGTAATCCAGCAGCTATTTACGACACCTTAGTGTGGTTAAGGTATCCTTCCCACCGCCAAACCGCAAGGCTTGTCAGAGAATAACCCGGATATACGCAATGGCGCCCACCAGGCAGGCGGTCAGCAGGCAGGCCACCACATAAAGCGACAGGGCGCGGCGGATATGGTGCGGGGTGGCGCGGGCGCTGCCATCGCCGATCCATTTTTCCTCGGCCACATAGCCGGGATAGCGGCGCGGCCCGGCCAGGGCCAGGTCCAGGGCGCCGGCCATGGCCGCCTCGGGCCAGCCGGAATTGGGGCTGCGGTGATGGCCGTGGTCGCGGCCCATGATGCGCAGGGCCCGCCCGGGCCGGGCCAGCGGCGCGAAAACGGCGGCGGCCACGATCAGCAGCCCGGCCAGGCGCGCCGGAATCCAGTTGGCGGCATCGTCCAGCCGGGCGGCGGTGGCGCCGAAATTCAGGTGCCGCGCCGTGCGGTGGCCGATCATGGAATCAAGGGTATTGATGGTTTTGTAGGCCAGCAGGCCGGGCAGCCCGAACAGCAGATACCAGACCACCGGCGCCACCACCCCGTCGCCGAAATTTTCGGCCAGGCTTTCGATGGCGGCGCGGGCCACGCCGTGCTCGTCCAGGCTGGCCGGGTCGCGGCCCACGATCATGGACACCGCCTGGCGCCCGCCGGTCAGGCCTGCATTCTCCAGCCCCACCGCCACCCGGCGCACATGCACATACAGGGATTGCTGGGCCAGCAGGCTCCAGGCCAGCACAAGCTCGACGGTCCAGCCCCAGGGCACCAGCCGCGCCAGCACGCTGACCGCATAGCCCAGCGCCGCCATTGCCGGCACCAGCAGCGCCACCAGCAGCGCGCCGCGCTGCCAGCGCGCCAGGGCCGAGCGGTTCTCGCGGTTCATCTTGCGGTCGGCCAGGCCGATGATCCCGCCGATCAGCGCCACCGGATGGGGCAGCCGGCGCCATAGCCAGTCAGGATCGCCGACGATGGCATCCACCAGCAGCGCCGCCAGCAGCACCAGCAGCGGATCGGGACCGAATTGGGTGGGCAGCCAGGGGGTGATCAGCATGGCCGGAGCATGCGGCGGCGCCTTCCTTGCGTCAATTACTGACAGGCCGGTTTGGGATGCCTATAGTGCCGTCCCGGCCTTGGCGGGTCCGAAGGCAAGGACCAGTCCCGCCGGCCGTTCGTTGACGCTCGAAGGCAAGGACCAGGCAATATGACCGACAAGACCGCCGTGATGATCTGCGGCCATGGCAGCCGCGATGTGGAGGCCACCCAGGAGTTCGACCTGCTGGCCGTGCATCTGCGCGCCAAGCTGCCGCAATTCGATGTGGAGTCCGGCTATCTGGAATTCGCCCGCCCCGTGATCCGCGACGGCCTGGAAAAGCTGAAGGAGCGCGGCAACAAGCGCATCCTGTGCGTGCCCGGCATGCTGTTCGCCGCCGGCCATGTGAAGAATGACCTGCCGTGGGAAGTGAACAGCTTCGCCGCCGAGAATCCCGAGCTCGAGGTGAAGTTCGGCCGCGAGCTGGGCGTGGACCCCAAGCTGCTGAAGGCCTCGGCCGAGCGCATCGAGGCCGCCGAGCGCACCTCGGCCAAAAAGGTGGAGCGCAAGGACACCCTGCTGATGGTGGTGGGGCGCGGCACCAACGACCCCGATGCCAATTCCAACATCTCCAAGGTGGCGCGCATGCTGTGGGAAGGCATGGGCTTCGGCTGGGCCGAGGTCAGCTTCTCGGGCGTAGCCTATCCGCTGGTGGATGCGGGCCTCGAGCATGCCGCCAAGCTGGGCTACAAGCGCATCATCGTGTTCCCCTATTTCCTGTTCACCGGCATCCTGGTCAAGCGCATCTATGACTGGACCGACCAGGCCGCCGAGAAGTTCCCCCAGGTGGAATTCCTGAAGGCCCAATATCTGCGCGACCATCCGCTGGTGATCGATAGCTTTGTCGAGCAGGTGTCCAACATCCTGGCCGGCGAGACCGCCATGAATTGCCAGCTGTGCAAATACCGCGAGCAGGTGCTGGGCTACGAAGCCGAGAAGGGCGCCATCCAGACCGGCCACCACCACCATGTGCGCGGCATCGGCACCGACGCCGACCATGACCACGGCCACCACCACGGCCACCATCATCACGGCCACGGCCACGGTCATGGCCATCATCACCATGATCATGGGCACGACCATGAGCACGGCCATGGCCATGGGCACCATCACCACGACCACGAGGACGAGAAGGCCTAAAGGGTCGGTCATGGACTATCTGCACGACCCCGACGCCATCTATGCCGCCTCCTTTGCCACCATCCGGGCCGAGGCGGATTTTTCCCGCATCCCCGGCGATCTGGAGAGGCTGGCGGAACGGGTGATCCACGCTTGCGGCATGGTGGACCTTTTGGCCGACCTGGCCTGGTCCCAGGGCGCCGGGGCGGCGGGCCGCAAGGCCCTGGCGGCGGGCGCGCCCATCCTGGTGGATGCCGAGATGGTGGCCCATGGCATCATCCGGCGCTTCCTACCCCGCGACAATGCGGTGATCTGCACCCTGAACGACCCGGCGGTGCCCGCCCTGGCCAAGGAGCTGGGCACCACCCGTTCGGCGGCGGCGGTGGAGTTGTGGCGTGATCGGCTGGAGGGCGCCGTGGTGGCCATCGGCAATGCCCCCACTGCCCTGTTCCATCTTTTGGAGCTGGTGGCCAAGGGCGGGCCGCGCCCGGCCCTGGTGCTCGGTTTCGCCGTGGGTTTCGTGGGCGCCGCCGAAAGCAAGCAGGCCCTGGCCGCCAGCGGCCTGTCCCATGTGGTGGTGCATGGCCGCCGGGGCGGCTCGGCCATGGCCGCCGGTGCGGTCAATGCCCTGGCTGCCGAGGTGCGCCGATGACCAGCCCCTGGCTGACCGTGGTGGGGGTGGGCGAGGACGGCGCCGACGGCCTGTCCCCCGCCGCCCTGCGGCTGGTCCAGGGCGCTGGTGTGCTGGTGGGCGGGGCGCGTCATCTGGAGCTGATTCCGCCGGTGGCGGGGCAACGGCGCATCCCCTGGCCCACCCCCTTTTCCGTGGAATTCCTGGAAGAGCTGCGCGGCACGCCGGTGGTGGTGCTGGCCAGCGGCGATCCCTTGTGGTTTGGCGTGGGCGCCACCCTGGGGAAAGCCTTCACCCCCGCCGAGGTGCGGGTGTTGCCCCATCCCGGCGCCTTTTCCCTGGCCGCCGCCGCCATGGGCTGGCCGCTGCAGGACTGTGTGCCGCTGACCGTGCATGGCCGTCCGCTGGATGGCGTGCGGCTGCATCTGGCGCCTGGCGCCCGCCTGCTGATTCTGTCCGAGAATGGCCGCACCCCGGCGGCGCTGGCGGCGCTCCTGCGCCAGGCCGGCTATGGCGCCAGCCGCATGACCGTGCTGGAACGCCTCGGCGGCCCGGCGGAACGCCGGATGGAGGGCCGCGCCCAGGACTGGGACCACGGCCCCGCCCATGACCTGAACACCATTGCCGTGCAATGCTTCGCCGCGCCCGAAACGCCGGTACTGGCGCGGGTGCCCGGCCTGCCCGACGACCTGTTCGAGCATGACGGCCAGATCACCAAGCGCGAGGTCCGCGCCGTCACCCTGTCGGCGCTGGCGCCCACGCCGGGCGCGGTGCTGTGGGATGTGGGCGCCGGCTGCGGCTCCATTGCCATCGAATGGATGCGCGCCGGCGGTTTTGCCGTGGCGGTGGAGCGTGACACCAATCACTGCGACATGATCGCCCGCAATGCCGCGCTCTTGGGCGTGCCCGGCCTGCAGGTGCTGGCCGGCGCCGCGCCCGAGGCGCTGGAGGACCTGAAGGGCTCGATTCCCGACGCCGTGTTCATTGGCGGCGGCGTCACCCGGGATGGCGTTCTGGACCAGTGCTGGGAGGCCCTGAAGCCCGGCGGCCGGCTGGTGGCCAATGCGGTGACGGTGGAGTCCGAGGCGGTGCTGCTGGCCTGGCAGGCGCGCCAGGGCGGGCGGTTGATCCGGCTATCGGTGTCGCGCCTGGCGCCCACCGGGCGGTTCCATAGCTGGCGGCCCTTCATGCCGGTGACCCAATATTGCGGGATCAAGCCATGACCGGAACCCTGTTCGGGCTGGGTCTGGGGCCCGGCGATCCCGAGCTGATCACCCTGAAGGCGGTGCGGCTGCTGCAGGCTGTGCCGGTGATCGCCTATCCGGCGCCCCTGCGCGGAGACTCCATGGTGCGCGCCATCGCCGCGCCGCATCTGCCCGAGGGGCAGGCCGAGGTGGTCTTGCGTTTTTCCTTCGACCCGGCGGAAGGCCCGCCCGAGGCGGTCTATGACCGGGGGGCGGAAGAGATCGCGGCCCATCTGGCGGCAGGCCGCGACGTGGCCCTGCTGTGCGAGGGCGATCCCTTCCTGTTCGGCTCTTTCCAATATGTCTATGCCCGGCTGGCCGAACGCTTTCCGGTGCGTGTGGTGCCCGGCATCTCCTCGGTGATGGCTTGCGCCGCGCGTCTGGGCCATGGGCTGGCGGCGCGCGAGGATGCCCTGGCGGTGATCCCGGCCACCAAGTCCGAGCACGAGATCGAGGCCCTGCTGGCCGCCGCCGAGGGCGCCGCCATCATGAAGGTGGGGCGCCACCTGAACAAGGTTCGGGCGGTGCTGGGCCGCATGGGGCTGGCGCATACTGCCCGCTATATCGAGCGGGCCGGACTGCCGCAGGAGCGTATTTTGACCCTGGACGAAGCCCAGGAGCAGGGTGCGCCCTATTTTTCGATGATTCTGGTGCATAAGCGAGGGGATAGCTGGCGATGAAGGCCGTGGTTCTGGTTCTGTCGGCGGCTGCCCTGCCGCAGGCGCGCAGGGTGGCCGATGGCCTGGGGGCCGATCTGCATGGCCTGAAGGGCCGGGTGGAGCGGGCTGACCTGGTCTTTGCCGAGACCTTGCCCCATGTGCGTGCCCTGTTCGCCGCCGGCCGCCCGGTGATCGGCTTCTGCGCCGCCGGTATCCTGATCCGCGCCGTGGCGCCGCTGCTGGCCGACAAGCGGGCCGAGCCGCCGCTGATTGCCGTGGCCGGCGACGGCTCGGCGGCGGTGCCGCTGCTGGGCGGGCATCATGGCGCCAACGCCCTGGCCGCCCGCATTGCCGCCATGCTGGGCGGCGTGGCCGCCATCACCACCGCCGGCGATGTGCAGCTGGGCATTGCCCTGGACGAGCCGCCCGCCGGCTGGTCCGTGGCCAATCCCGAAGCCGCCAAGGCGGTGGCCGCCGAACTGCTGGCCGGCCATCCCGTGCGGCTGGAAGTGGAGGCGGGTGATGCCGGCTGGCTGTCTGGCCTGCCCACCGCCGAGGAAGCCGAGATGGCGGTGCGCGTGGCGGACCACGAGGTCATGCCCGGCGACGACGAACTGCTGCTGCATCCGCCCAGCCTGGCCCTGGGCGTGGGCTGCGAGCGGGATTGCGACCCGCAGGAACTGTGGGAGTTGGTCACCGCCACCCTGGACGGCGAGGGCCTGTCCCCCGCCTCGGTGGCCTGCGTGGTGTCGGTGGATGTGAAGGCCGACGAGCCGGCGGTGCATGCGCTGGCCCAGCGCCTGGGCGTGCCGGCCCGTTTCTTCCCGCCGGCCCGGCTGGAAGAGGAAACCCCGCGCCTGGTGACCCCGTCCGAGGTGGTGTTCGCCGAGGTGGGCTGCCATGGCGTGTCCGAAGCCGCCGCCCTGGCCGCCGTGGGGCCGCAGGGCGAGCTGGTGGTGCCCAAGGCCAAGTCCAAGCGCGCCACCTGCGCCGTGGCCCGCGCGCCGGGCTGCATCGAGGCGGCCAGCGTGGGCCGGCCGCGCGGCAAGCTGTGGATCGTGGGTATCGGCCCCGGCACCGAATTCTGGCGTACCCCCGAGGCCAGCCGCGCCATCGCCGACTCCGACGCGCTGGTGGGCTATGGCCTTTATCTGGACCTGCTCGGCCCCCTGGCCGAGGGCAAGCCGCGCCATGAGTCGGGCCTGGGCTCGGAAGAGGTGCGCGCGCGCAAGGCCCTGGACCTGGCGGCCGAGGGCCAGACCGTGTCCCTGGTCTGCTCGGGCGATGCCGGCATCTATGCCCTGGCGACCCTGGTGTTCGAGCTGTTGGACCGCGAAAACCGTACCGACTGGAACCGGCTCGACGTGGTGGTGACGCCCGGCGTTTCGGCCCTGCAGGCGGCGGCGGCGCGCATCGGCGCCCCCATCAACCATGATTTCTGCACCATCTCGCTGTCCGACCTTTTGACCCCGTGGGAGGTGATCGAACAGCGTTTGCGCGGCGCCGCCCTGGCGGATTTCGTGGTGGCCTTCTACAACCCCGTCTCGCAGCGCCGCCGCGACCAGCTGGCCAAGGCCCGCGATATCCTGCTGACCGGCCGTCCCGGTAGCACCCCGGTGATCCTGGCCCGCCAGCTGGGCCGGCCCGAGGAAGAGGTGACGGTGATCCGCCTGGACGAGCTGACTCCCGACCATGCGGACATGCTGACCCTGGTGATGGTGGGCAACAAGGAAAGCCGCGTCATCGACCGCGCCGGCCGGCGTTGGGTCTATACTCCCCGGGGCTATGCCAAGAAGATGGGGTGACGCTCTTACCTGATGCCCTCGCCCGCAGGCGGGCGAGGGGGTGTCTTACAACCCTTGCAACTGGGCCTTGATCTGCTCGCGCACCGGGCTGTCCGCCGGGATGGCATCCAGCAGGCGGGTCCAGTAGTCCCGGGCGGCCTTGGTGTCGCCGGTCTGGGCGGCGGCCAGGCCCAGGAAATACAGGGCGTCGGGATTCTTGGGATTGATCTGGTTGACCTGCTTGAACAGGTCCAGGGCCTGGGGCGGCAGGGCGGTCTTGTCGGCGCTTTCGGACAGCAGGAAGTCGGCGAAGGCCAGCTTGACATCGATGTCCTGGGGCGCCTGGGCCTGGGCGCGCTCGAAGGCCTGGCGGGCCTTGGCGGGCTCGCCCATGACCCGGTAGCTGCGGGCCAGGCGCAGCCAGCCCTGGATGTCGCCGGGGTTCTCTTCCAGCTTGGCGGCCAGGCCTTCCACCATCTGGCGCACCATGGCGTCCTGGTCCTCGGCGCTCATGCCCGGCGGCGGGGTGGGCACGCCGGCCCGCTGCTGGGAGGCCTGCTGCTGGGGAGCCTGGATGCGGCCGGCGCCGGCGGGCTGGTCGTCGGGGCGCTTGGGCGCGATGCTGGCCGGGTCCTTGCCGATCTGGGCGGCGGCCTGGGTGATCTGCTCGCGCACCATGGGCAGCCAGGGTGCGCCCTCGGGGCTGCTCTGCTCCAGGTCGCGCCAGATGGCGATGGCGTCTTCCACCTTGCCGATCTGGGCCTTGGACAGGCCCAGATAATAGCGCGACCGCGGTTCCGTCGGGTCGGCCTTCAGCGCCTCGAGGAAGGCGGTGCGGGCCTCGGGGCCCACGGCGCCTTCGCTCTTGGTGACGATCAGCTCGCCCAGGCTGGAATAGGTCTCGGCGTCGTCGGCGCCCATCTCGATGGCGCGGCCATAGGCCTTCATGGCCTCTTCATAGCGGCCCAGCAGGCGATAGCCATTGGCAAGGGCCACGAAGCCCTGGGGATTGGGCGCACGGGCCAGCTCGGCGGCCAGCTTGTCGGTCATTTCCTGGACCTTGGCCACCTGATCCACCGCCATGCCGGTGCGGGCGGCCACCCGCTCGGCGAAGGGCATGCCGGGCAGGGCCGGGTTGCCCAGGCTGGCATAGACCGCGAAGCCGGCGGCGGGCAGCGCCACCAGCAGCACCGCCGCCAGCGCCTTGGCGCCCTTGGGCTGCACCGTCGGACCTTCCTCGGCGGCCTGGCCGGCGGCCAGCATGCGGCGCTGGATCTCGACCCGGGCGGCCGCGGCCTGGTCGGCGGTCAGCAGGCCCCGGGCCTGGTCCTTTTCCACCTCGGCCAGCTGGTCGCGGTAAACCGCCAGGTCGTAATCCACGCGGGACACGGCGGCGCCCTTGGGCTTGCGCAGCAGCGGCCAGGCGACCAGGGCGAGGGTGGCCGCGGTCAGGGCGGCGAGGGCGATCCAGATCATCAGGGGCTCTAGCTATGGTCTTTCAGGAGCTTGTCGAGGGCCTTGCGTTCCTCGTCGCTCAGGGGTTTCGCCTCGGGCGCGGCGGGGGCTTCGGCCTTGCGGCGGCGGAAATAGACCAGCACGCCGGCCAGCCCGGCCAGGGCGAACAGCAAGGGTCCGAACCACAGCACATAGGTGCTGGCCTTGAAGGGCGGGTTCAGCAGGACATAGTCGCCATAACGGGCCACCACGAACTCCAGCACCTGTTCATTGCTGTCGCCAGCCCGGATGCGGTCGCGCACGATGATGCGCAGGTCGCGGGCCAGTTCGGCATTGCTGTCGTCGATGGATTCGTTCTGGCAGACCAGGCAGCGCAGGCCCTTGGACACCTCGCGGGCGCGGGCTTCCTTGGCCGGATCCTCCAGCATCTCGGACGGTTCGACCGCCATGGTCGGGGGGGCGAAGGCGGGGGTCGCCAGGGCCAGCAGGGCGGCAAGCAGCAGGGCGCGCATCAGGAGGCCGCCTTGGTTTGGGACTGCAGGTCCAGGATCATGGGCTTCAGGGTTTTCTCCCACACCTGCGGCGTGATGGGGCCGGTATGCTTGTAGCGGATGCGGCCCTGGGCATCGACCACGAAGGTCTCGGGCGCGCCGGTCACGCCGAAGTCCACGGCGGCCTTGGACACCGGGTCGGCGCCCACCAGGTCATAGGGATCGCCATTGCGCTTCAGCCAGGCCGCGCCCTTGACCGGATCATCCCGCCAGTCGATGCCATGGATGGGCGCCAGCCCCTCCTCGCGGATCTTCAGCAGCACCGGATGCTCGGCCACGCAGGCCACGCACCAGCTGCCGAAGATGTTCACCAGCGACACCCGGCCCAGCAGGTCCTCGTCGGTCAGCCCGCGCTCGTCGCGGCCGGGCAGGGGGGCCAGCGCCATGTCGGGCACCGGCTTGTCGATCAGCACCGACGGCACATAGCTGGGGTCCTTCTGCAGGCCTGCGGCAAAGAAGCCCACCAGGCCGATGAAGATGAAGACCGGGATCAAATAGAGCAGGCGCTTCATGGGGGTGCGTCTCCGTCAGGCCTTGGCGGCGGCCAGCTTGGACTTGGCCTTCGATTGGGCCTTGACCGGCGCGCCCACGCGGTGGCGGCGGTCGGTGAGCGAGATCAGCCCGCCCAGGCACATGAGGCCCGAGCCGATCCACATCCAGGGCACCAGCGGTTCGTAATAGATGCGGGTCACCCAGCCCTCGCCCGAGCGGTCGCCCACCACCGTATAGAGGTCGCTGACCCAGGTGGTATGGATGCCGGCCTCGGTGGTGGGGCGGGGCGGATGGTCGTAGGTGCGCTTTTCCGGCGTCACCACGGCCACCGGCTGGCCGTCGCGGGTAATGACGAAGGTGGCTTCCTCGCCGGTCCAGTTGGGGCCGCGCACCGGAAGCACCGATTGCAGGGTGAAGTCATAGCCGGCCACGGTCTTGGTCTCGCCCGGCTTCATCACCTGGATGGCTTCCACCTTCCAGGCCGAACTGGCGGTGATGCCGGCGATCACCAGCGCCAGCGAGGCGTGGGTGATGGTCATGCCCCAGGCCGCGCGCGGCAGGTTGGCAGCGCGGCGCAGGGTCTCGGACAGGGGGGCGCGGAACAGCCGCACCCGCTCGGCCCATTCCACCAGCGCGCCCACGAACAGCCACGCCGCCAGGGCCATGCCGCCAGCGGCGGCCAGGTCGCCCACGCTGCCCCCGGCATAGACCCAGGTGCCGCCCGCCGCCGCCAGCACGGCGGCGAAGGCCAGCTTCAGGCGCATCAGCGAGCCCTTCAGGTCGCCGCGCTTCCAGCTGAGCATGGGGCCCACCGCCATGGCCATGATCATGGGAATCATCAGGGGCACGAAGACCGCATTGAAGAAGGGCGGGCCCACCGAGATCTTGCCCAGGTTCAGGGCGTCGGCGAACAGGGGATAGAGGGTGCCCAGCAGCACGGTGGCGCAGGCCGTGGTCATCAGCACATTGTTCAGCAGCAGGGTGCCTTCGCGGCTGATGGGCGCAAACAGGCCGCCCGACTTCAAGGATGGGGCGCGGATGGCGTACAGGGTCAGCGAGCCGCCCACCACGATGGCCAGCAGCAGCAGGATGAACACGCCGCGCGCCGGGTCGCTGGCGAAGCTGTGCACCGAGGTGATGACGCCCGACCGCACCAGGAAAGTGCCCAGCAGCGACAGCGAGAAGGTGCTGATGGCCAGCAGGATGGTCCAGCTCTTCAGCGCGTCGCGCTTTTCCACCACCACCGAGCTGTGCAGCAGCGCGGTGCCCACCAGCCAGGGCATGAAGGAGGCGTTTTCGACCGGGTCCCAATACCACCAGCCGCCCCAGCCCAGTTCGTAATAGGCCCACCACGATCCCAGGGCGATGCCCAGGGTCAGGAAGATCCAGGCAGCCAGGGTCCAGGGCCGCACCCAGCGCGCCCAGGCGGCGTCCACCCGGCCCTCGATCAGCGCGGCCACGGCAAAGGAAAAGGCCATGGAGAAGCCCACATAGCCCAGATAGAGGAAGGGCGGATGGAAGGCCAGACCGGGATCCTGCAGCAGCGGGTTCAGGCCATTGCCGTTCAGGGGCGCCGGGACCAGCCGCTCGAAGGGATTGCTGGTGAACAGGATGAAGGCCAGGAAACCCACGGCGATCATGGCCTGCACCGCCAGGGTGCGGGCGCGCAGGCCGGGCGGCAGATTGCCGCCGAAGGCGGCCACGGCGCTGCCGAACAGGGCCAGGATGGTGATCCACAAGAGCAGCGAGCCCTCGTGATTGCCCCAGACGCCGGTGATCTTGTAGAGCAGCGGCTTCGCGGTGTGGCTGTTGGCGGCCACGTTCAGCACCGAGAAGTCGGACACGATATAGGCGTGGGTCAGCGCCGCGAAGGCGACGCCCACCAGCAGGAACTGCGCCAGGGCGGCGGTGGGGGCCACCGCCATCCAGGCCGCGTCGTTGCGCTGGGCGCCCACCAGGGGCACCACTGCCTGGATCACCGCCACCACCAGCGCCAGCACCAGGGCGTAATGTCCGATCTCGGGAATCATGCCTCGGCTACTCCGGCTTGCCTTGCCACTGGCCCGACTGCTTCAGGCTGTCGGCCACTTCCTTGGGCATATAGTTCTCGTCATGCTTGGCCAGAACCTCGGCGGCGACGAAATTGCCCTGGGTGTCCAACTTGCCCTCGGCCACCACGCCCTGCCCCTCGCGGAACAGGTCGGGCAGGATGCCCTGATAGGACACGGGCACGGTCTGCTGCATGTCGGTGACCACGAAGCGGACGGTGTCGCCCTCTTTCTGAACGCTGCCCTGCTCCACCAGGCCGCCCAGGCGGAAGCGGCGGTCGGGCTGCACATGCTGGGCCACCACGTCGCTGGGGCTGTAGAAATAGACCATGGTGTCTTCCAGCGCGGTCAGCACCAGCGCGGTGGCGCCGCCCAGGGCCAACATGCCCAGGGCCACGAAGTAAAGTCGGCGCTTCTTGCGGGTCACTTGCTTTCAGTCTCCATGGCAGCCGCGTCGCCCCCCGTTTCCGTTCCGGTCTCTGCGCCAGCCTTGCGCGCCCGGCGGGGGTTCAGTGACTGGATCGCCTTCAGGTCGGTTTCGCTCTTGCGCATGGCGCGCAACGATACCACCACCACCGCCACCAGCATCAGGACGGTCACGGCATAAGAGGGCCAGATGTAGGCGGCATATCCGCCCATGTCGAAATAGGTCATGTTTTCCCTATCTCAAATGAGAATTGGCAATGGTCAGATCTGTCCATGCACTTGCAGCAGCCGGATCGAGCGCACCTTGGTGGCGGCGATCTCGGCACGGATGCGGACGATCAGCACGGTGACGAAATAGAAGGTGAAAGCCGCGCACATGAGCAGAAGCGGCGTCAGCATGCTGGGGTCGATGGCCGGGCCGCCCATCTTCACCAGGCTGGCGGGCTGGTGCAGGGTGTTCCACCAATCCACCGAGAACTTGATCACCGGCACATTAACGAAGCCCACCAGCGCCAGGATGGCGCCGGCCTTGGCGCCGCGGCTGGGATCGTCGAAGGCATTCACCAGCGCCATATGGCCCAGATACAGGAAGAACAGGATCAGCATGCTGGTCAGGCGGGCATCCCAGGCCCACCAGGTGCCCCACATGGGCTTGCCCCACAGCGATCCGGTGATCAGGCAGGCCAGGGTGAAGGCGGCCCCCACCGGCGCTGCCGCCTTGGCCGCCACATCGGCCAGCGGATGCTTCCAGATCAGCGCCACCGCCGAGGCCACCGCCATGAAGCTGTAAACGCCCAGGCCCATATAGGCCGCCGGCACATGCACATACATGATGCGTACGGTGTGGCTCTGCTGGTAGTCGGCCGGGCTGCCCCACAGGGAATAATACAGCCCCGCCGCCAGCAGCAGCACGGTCAGGGCGGCCGACCAGGGCAGGACCGCATTGGCGATCCTGAGGAACCGGGCGGGATTGGCGAATCTGTGCATGGTGCGTTTCTACCGCTCTTTGACCCTTTGAATCCAGCTTCGGACGCATGCGCTTTGGTGTACGGGCAGGCGTCCCGGCCGCCATATGCTACTCGATGGCCTGCCGCACCGCCGCCGCAGCGCCCCACAGGCAGAGCGGCAGGGCAGCCAGCAACAGGCCGCCCAGGAACAGCAGGTTGGTGCCGGCCGGCAGTCCCTGAACCGCCGCATCGATGGCGCCAACCCCGAATATTAGAATTGGCACATATAGCGGCAGAATCAACAAACTTACCAGCACGCCGCCGCGCCGGGCGCCCAGCACCAGGCCGGCGCCCACCGCGCCGATCAGGCTGAGCGACGGCGTCCCCACGGCCAGGGTGGCCATCAGGATGCCGAAGCCGTCGGCATTCATGTGCAGCAGCACCGCCAGCAGCGGCGCCGCCGCCATCAGCGGCAGCCCGGTGGTCAGCCAATGGGCCGTCACCTTGGCGGCCACCAGCAGTTCCAGCGGCGTGGGCGTCAGCGCCAGCAACTCCAGGCTGCCGTCCTCGTAATCGGCCTGGAACAGGCGGTCCAGGGACAGCATGGAAGCCAGCAGCGCCGTCACCCATAGCACGCCGGCCGAGATGCGTTCCAGGATGCCGGGCTCGGGCCCGACGCCGAAGGGGAACAGCACCACCGTCAGCACGAAGAAGGTAACGACCATGATGCTGTCGCTGCCTTGACGCAGGGCAAGCCGCAGGTCGCGGCGCACCAGTTCGGCAAAGCGGCTCATTCCCATCCCCCGAAAGCGTGTTCGGCCGGGTCGGGCGTGAACTGGTCCATATGCATCTCGCGGTGGCCGGGCAGATTGATGTCGGCATGGGTGGACAGCACCACCATGCCGCCGCCGTCCCGGTGGGCGGCGATGGCTTCCTCCAGCCGCCGGATGCTGGCCTTGTCCAGGGCGGTGGTGGGTTCGTCCAGCAGCCAGACCGGCGCCGGCGCGGCCCACAGCCGGCCCAGATTCAGCCGCCGCTTCTGGCCGGCAGACAACAGCTTGCCCGGGGTGTCGGCCAGATGGGCCAGGTTCACACGCTCCAGCGCCCCGGCCAGCGCTCCGGCCAGGTCGCCCGAGGCGCCGCCATGCAGGCGGGCCCAGAAGCGCAGATTCTCGGCCACGGTCAGCACCGGCTTGATGGCGTCGTGGTGGCCCACATAATGGATGCGCCCGGCATGGCCCTCGCGGTCTTCCGACACCGGGCGGCCGTCCCACAGCAGCTGGCCGGCAAAGGGCTTCAAGAGCCCGGCCATCACCCGCAGCAGGCTGGATTTGCCCGAGCCGTTGGGGCCCAGCAGCACCAGCGCCTCGCCCGGCGCCACCTGGAAGTCAAGGCGCGCGAACACCATGCGCTCGCCGCGCAGGCAAGCGAGATTGGTGCCGGAAAAGCCGGGGGTGGGCAGGCCTTTGGTCATGGTGGCGGGGACAATAGCAGCATTTGCGGAAAGGGCAAAAATAAGCGGCGGCGCCGCTTCTCCTTAGCCCTATTCCGGGTGGGGACAGCGCCTACCCCTTCGGTTGGGTAGCTAGACAAACAAGTGATTCTGTGGTGTAAGGCAGGCCTCGAACCACGACGCACGGGCCCCCCGGCGGGCACACCTAGCCGGGCATTTTTGATCGGGTCCTCCACGTTCTCCTTTGCTGAGAGGATTTTGCCGTGCTTGAAGCCTACCGCCAGCATGTCGCCGAGCGTGCCGCCCTGGGCATTCCGCCCCTGCCGCTGTCGGCGCAGCAGACCGAAGACCTGATCGCCCTGCTGAAGAACCCGCCCAAGGGCGAGGAAGACTTCCTGGTCGACCTGATCACCAACCGCGTGCCCGCCGGCGTGGACGACGCCGCCAAGGTGAAGGCCGCGTTCCTGGATCTGGTCGCCAAGGGCACCGAAAAGTGCGCGCTGATCTCCAAGGTCAAGGCCACCGAACTGCTGGGCACCATGCTCGGCGGTTTCAACATCAAGCCGCTGATCGAGCTGCTGGCCTGCCCCGAGTGCGGCGCCGCCGCCGCTGAGGGTCTGAAGAAGACCCTGCTGGTGTTCGATTATTTCCATGACGTCAAGGAACTGGCCGACAAGGGGAACGCCACTGCCAAGGGCGTGA
>CAYOKN010000032.1:0-15971 GCA_964404545.1 uncultured Rhodospirillaceae bacterium
TGGACCCGCTGGACGCCACCAGCCGCATCCTGGACCCCAAGGTCCTGGGCGCCGAGCACTACCAGGTGGCCCGTGACGTGCAGCGTATTCTGCAGACCTACAAGGGCCTGCAGGACATCATCGCCATCCTGGGCATGGACGAACTGTCCGAGGAAGACAAGCTGGTCGTGGCTCGCGCCCGTAAGATCCAGCGCTTCCTGTCCCAGCCCTTCCACGTGGCGGAAGTGTTCACCGGTTCGCCCGGCAAGCTGGTGGCCATCGAAGACACCGTCAAGGGCTTCAAGGGCATCGTGAACGGCGACTACGACCACCTGCCCGAGGCTGCCTTCTACATGGTTGGCGGCATCGAAGAGGCGATCGAGAAGGCCAAGAAGATGGCGGCTGAGGCCGCCTAACTCGAAGAGGGTTCAGGCAAATGGCCGAAAAGCTGCAATTCGAACTGGTCTCGCCGGCCAAGAAGCTGGTGTCCGAGCCGGTCGAGATGGTCGTGGTGCCGGGCTCCGAAGGTGACTTCGGCGCCCTGCCCCGGCACTCGCCCATGCTCACCAGCGTCCGCCCTGGCGTCATCGACGTCTATCAGGACGGCAAGGTGGTCAACCGTATCTTCGTCGCCGGCGGCTTTGCCGAGGTGAACGAAGTCGGCCTGACCGTGCTGGCCGAGGAAGCGGTGCCGGTGTCCGACCTGACCGCCGCCCTGGTCGAGGAGCGCCTGCGCTCGGCCAAGGAGGCCCAGGAGGACGCCGAGACCGACGCGGCCCGCGCCGCCGCCGCCCGCGCTTTGCTGGTGGCCCAGGCCATGCAGGCCGCCCTGGCCGGTCCCGCCGCCGCCCACTAAGGCGACATCGGAACCGAACGGAACCGGGAAACCGGCGGGGTAACCCGCCGGTTTTCTTTTTAGGCCCTTGCGCAAAAACGACTTTTTGCCAATATCTCGGGCCGAGAGGGACGAGACACCCTGGACGGAGCGCCATGCCACACTGGAGCCTGGACGATATCCCCTGGGACCAGTTCGACCGCAGCAAGGTCGATCCGGATATCCTGAAAGTGGTCAAGGCCGCCGGCCTGACCGAATACAACGCTCGGCATTACACCCGCTATCTGTGCAACGTCTTCCACGACGATGCCCGTTTCCAGGGCTATGCCGAGACCTGGGCCGAGGAAGAGGTGCAGCACGGGCTGGCCCTGGGCCGCTGGGCCGAGATGGCCGAGCCGGGCTATGACTTTCAGGCCGCCTTCAAGATGTTCACCGAAGGCTATGTGATCCCCACCGACGTGGATGCCTCGATCCGGGGGTCCCGCACCGGTGAGTTGCTGGCCCGCTGTGTGGTGGAGACCGGCACCAGCTCGTTCTATTCCGCTCTGGCCGATGCCACCGACGAGCCGGTGCTGAAGGCCATCTGCCGGCATGTGGCCGCCGACGAATTCCGGCACTACAAGCTGTTCCTGGACAGCATGAAGACCTATCAGGTGGCCGAGAAGGCCGGGCTGTTCTACAAGCTGAAAGTGGCGGTGGGGCGGCTCAAGGAAGCCGACGACGACGAACTGGCCTATGCCTATCACTGCGCCAACCAACCCGGCCAGCCCTACGACCTGAAACTCTGCAATGCCGCCTATGGGATCCGCGCCTATGGCTATTACCGCTTTGGCCACACCCAGCATGCGGTGGCCATGGTGATGAAAGCCATCGGCCTGAAGCCGCGCACCTGGCTGGGCCGCACCATCACCGGCTGGGCCTGGAAAACCATCCAGAAACGCGCCGCCCTGCCCCGGCCGGCCTGAGGGCCTCTGGTTATCATCGGGCAAGGTCCGGCAAAGTAGCGGGTGGCCTGGGTTTCTCCAGGCGAGTCGGGAACCGGGATCCGAGCCGCAAAAGTTTCTTACCGCCATGTCCGCGCTTGACGCGGGCATCCACGTCTGTCCGCCTAAACCCATGTTTCTGATGGTTCGTCCGTCCCCAGCACGGGGATCGCCGGGTCATGCCCGGCGATGACGGAGAGGAGGCAGGCGTTAAACCGGACAGCCGTGCGTCAAGTGCGGGCTTGACGGCAAGTTGGGAGAGTACGGCCTCACACCGCCTTCGTACGTTTCCGCAAAACAAAAGGGCGCATGCTCGGCATGCGCCCTTGCGGGTCGGTGGGTGTCAGCGGCCTGGGATCAGGCCTGCATGTCCAGATAGCTGCCGCGCTGGGCGCTGGGGTCCGGCTGGGCGGGGATCTGGTTGACTTCCGGCTGCGGCGCCTGGGCCTGGGCCGGGACGCTGGGGTTGCCGGCATTGGCAAGGATCGACTGGGCCACGGCCTGATCCGCCTGCGCGTTTTGGCGCAGACCGGCATAGGCCAGGTTCTGCTGGGTCACGAGCGACTGCGTGCCGAGTGCGGCTTCAACGGACATGACTTCCTCCAAACGCCCATCGATTGCAAATGTAACACCGCCCTGCGTCGAAAGCGACTCTTTCTAAACGAATGGTTAGAGAGCCAAGAAAATCTAGACGCCGGACCACAGGATCAGCGCCATGACCTGCGGCGCCATCACCCGCAGGAACATGACCAGGGGATAAACCGTGGAATAGGCCAGGGCTGGGGCCTCGGACGGGGTGATGGCATTGGCGAAGGCCAGCGCCGGCGGGTCGGTCATGGAGCCGGACAGCAGGCCGCACAGGGTCAGGTAGTTGGTCTTGCGCACCAGATGGGCGAACAGCGCCACCACCAGCAGCGGCACCAGGGTGATCAGCGCCGCCGCACCCATCCACAGCAGGCCGTCGCCCTCGACCACCGTTTCCACGAAGCGCCCTCCCGAGCGCAGGCCCACGGCGGCCAGGAACAGGATGATGCCGATTTCGCGGATGGCCAGATTGGCGCCCGGCGGCATGAACCAGACCAGCGGCCCCAGATGGCCAATCCGGCTCAGCATGATGGCGGCGATCAGCGGCCCGCCGGCAAGGCCCAGCTTCAACGGCGCCGGGAAGCCCGGCACCGCGATGGGGATGGAGCCCAGGAACACGCCCAGGGCGATGCCAATGAAGATGGGGGCGATCTGGGCATGCTGAAGCAGATTCGCCTTGTTGCCCACATGGCCCGCCACCGCCGTCAGGGCGCCCGGGGTGCCGATGGCGGTGACGATGTCGCCGAACTGCAGCTTCAGGTCGGGCGCCGGCACCAGTTCCACGCCGGCGCGGTTCAGGCGCGAAATGGTCACGCCGTGGCGCGGCAGAAAGTCCAGGCTGCCCAGGGCATGACCCAGCACGGCGCTGTTGGTGACCACCAGCCGCTCCCATTTCAGCTCGGACGGTTCGGCCTTCAAGTCATGGTCGGATACCGCGCCCACGATCAGGCGCAGTTCCTCGAGCTTGGCGCGCGGGCCCACCGCCAGCAACACATCGCCCATGGCGATGGGATGGTCGGGGCCCGCCACCTCCTGGGTCCCCCCATGCAGGATGCGGCTGACCACCACACCCAGCCCCTTCAGGCCGGGAATCTGGCCGACCGTCAGGCCGGCCAGGTTGGGATTGGTGACCTCGAGATTAAGGGTTTCCAGCGGCTGATAGGCGGCACGGCGGGCGGCGTCGAAGCGGTCAGCCTCGGCCTGGGGGTCGAGGCGGAACAGCCGGCGCACCAGCAGCATGGTCAGCAGGATGCCGATGATGCCGAAGGGATAGGCCACCGCATAGCCCAGGCCGGGCAGGGATTGGGCAGTGCCGTCGGCGCCCAGTTCCTTCAGCATCTGCTGGCCGGCAGCCAGCGACGGGGTGTTGGTGACGGCACCCGAGAACAGCCCCAGCACCACCGGCAGCTCGATCCCGGCCACCAGATGCACCGCCATGGCGGTCAGCACGCCCAGCAGCACGATGGCCGCCGCCATCAGGTTCAGCGGCAGTCCGTCCTTGCGCAGGCTGGCAAAGAAGCCCGGCCCCACCTGCACGCCGATGGTATAGACGAACAGGATCAGCCCGAATTCCCGGGCGAAGTCCAGCACCCGGGCGTCCACCGCCACGCCGAAATGGCCAAAGGCCAGGCCGGCGAACAGCACCCCGGCCACACCCAGCTTGATGCCGGCCAGCTTGATGTCGCCGATGCCCAGGCCCAGCACCGCCACCAGCGCCAGCACGATCAGTGCATAGGCCACCTCGTGGCCATGGGTCAGGATCTGCAGGAACTCCAACACGCCACCCTCGTCCCTTGTGGGTTTCGTTGGTCAAACACCTGAATCGGCCGGGCGGCAAGGGACAATTTGAAAAAGTTGCAAGAAGTCCGGCGCTGGCCGAGAGTGGCGGCCATGGACAAGAGCGCGCTTCCCTATCTGGCCTTGATCTGGGCGCTGCATGGCGGCGCCTGGGGCCTGTTGCTGCGCAAGCTGGGCGCTCCTTGGGCCGGCGGCGTGGGCCTGGGCGCCCTGGCCGCGCTGCTGGTGGTGCTGTTGGACAGCTGGAGCCTGCCGCCGCTGCTGATGGGGCTTGGTCTGGCGGTCTGCCTGCTGGCGCCGGGGCTGGTGATCAATGCCCTGTTGGACCGCCGCCGGGCCGTGCTCAATCCCCATGGCCGCTGGGGCACGGCGGCACGGCGCTCGGTTTCGGGGTTGGCCCTGGGCTGCCCCTTCGTGGGCATCCTGCCCAGTTTGATCCTGGCCCGCTCCAAGGACCGCAAGCCCCTGCGTCTGACCGAGCGCAGCTATCCGCTGGAATGGCGCGTCACCCCGGCACGCAAGCTGATTCTCGGCGGCATCCTGCCCTTCCTGGCGGTGACGCTGCTGCTGGCCCTGGATCTGGGCGGGTTGGGCTATCTCTTGATGGCCGGCATCGGCGGCGCCTTTGCCGTTTGGGCCGCCTACCAGACCCTGCATGGCCGCTTTGACCAGACCGGGCTGACCCTGGGGCGCGGCGTGCACGAAAAGCATTTCGGCTGGGGCGAGATCCATGGCATCGAGGCGCGGTTCAGCTTTGACCAGACCGCGGTGATCTGCCATGCCCGCAAGCCGGGCGCCCATCTTGGGGTCAAGGTCACCATCCGCCTGCCCGGCGTGGACCCGGGCGTGCTGGCCGACTTCCTGACCGCCGAGCAGGCCAGGCGCAAGCCCTCGGTCCAGCCGCAGCCGGCCCACAATGCCTGGTTCGAGCGGGCGCAGTAGGGCGGCTCAGCGAGCGCCCTAGCTGTCCATCTTCAGGGCGGCGAGGAAGGCGCTTTGCGGGATTTCCACCTTGCCGAACTGGCGCATGCGCTTCTTGCCTTCCTTCTGCTTCTCCAGCAGCTTGCGCTTGCGGCTGATGTCGCCGCCATAGCACTTGGCCAGCACGTCCTTGCGCAGGGCGCTGATGGTCTCGCGGGCGATCACCTTGCTGCCGATGGCGGCCTGGATGGCGATCTGGAACATCTGGCGCGGGATCAGCTCCTTGAGCTTGGCGCAGATGGCGCGGCCGCGGGCGTCGGCCTGGCTCTTGTGGGTGATGAAGGCCAGGGCGTCCACCGGCTCGGCATTCACCAGGATGGACATCTTCACCAGCTGGCCTTCCTCGTAGCCGTCCATCTCGTAATCGAAGCTGGCATAGCCGCGCGACACCGACTTCAGGCGGTCGTAGAAGTCGAACACGATCTCGTTCAGGGGCAGCCGGTAGGTGGCCATGGCGCGGTTGCCCACATAGGTCAGGTTCTCCTGCACGCCGCGCCGTTCGGTGCAGAGCTGCAGCACCGGGCCCAGATAGTCGTCGGGCACCATGATGTTGGCCTTGATCCAGGGCTCCTCGATCTTGTCGATCTTGGTGGCCTCGGGGAAGTCGGCCGGATTGTGCAGCTCCATCTGCTCGCCGTTGGTCATGCTCAGCTTATAGACCACGGACGGCGCGGTGGTGATCAGGTCCAGGTCGAATTCGCGGATCAGCCGCTCCTGGATGATCTCCAGATGCAACAGGCCCAGGAAGCCGCAGCGGAAGCCGAAGCCCAGCGCCGCCGAAGTCTCCATCTCATATTCAAAGCTGGCGTCGTTCAGGCGCAGCTTGGCCAGGCTTTCGCGCAAATGCTCGAAGTCGCCGGCATCCACCGGGAACAGGCCGCAGAACACCACCGGCACATTGGGCTTGAAGCCGGGCAGGGGCTGGGTGGCGGGCACCTTGTCGTCGGTGATGGTGTCGCCGATCTGACAGTCGGCCACGGCCTTGATGCCGGCCATCATGAAGCCCATCTCGCCCGGGCCCAGCTGGTCCACCTTGACCATCTTGGGCGTGAAGAAGCCCACCGCGTCCACCTCATAGGCGCCGCCGGTGTTCATCATGCGCACCTTCTGGCCGCGCTTCAGGGTGCCGTTCTTGACCCGCAGCAGGGTCACCACGCCCAGATAGCTGTCATACCAGGCATCCACCAGCAGGGCCTGCAGCGGCATAGTGGCATCGCCCTGGGGCGAGGGCAGGCGCTGCACCATGGCCTCCAGCACGTCCTCGATGCCGATGCCGGTCTTGGCCGAGATCATCACCGCGTCCGAGCAGTCCAGCCCGATCACGTCCTCGATCTGCTGCTTGACCCGGTCGGGCTCGGCCGCCGGCAGGTCGATCTTGTTCAGGACCGGGATGATCTCGTGATTGTTCTCGATGGCCTGATAGACATTGGCCAGGGTCTGGGCCTCGACGCCCTGCGAGGCGTCCACCACCAGCAGCGAGCCTTCGCAGGCGGCCAGCGAGCGGCTGACCTCATAGGCGAAGTCCACATGGCCGGGCGTGTCCATCATGTTCAGCTGATAGGTCTCGCCGTTCTTGGCCGTGTAGGCCAGGCGCACCGTCTGGGCCTTGATGGTGATGCCGCGCTCGCGCTCGATATCCATGGAGTCCAGGATCTGGTCCCGCATCTCGCGGTCTTCGATGCCGCCGCATTTCTGGATCAGGCGGTCGGCCAGGGTGGACTTGCCGTGGTCGATATGGGCGATGATGGCAAAGTTGCGGATATGCTTGAGGTCGGTCATCGAGAGGCCTTTGAACTGAACCGACGGAACATAGGGCCAAAGCCAGCCGGGAGCAACAAGCACGCGGCTGGCCGCCTGCCCATAAAGGGGGAGGGCCGGCCTCCCCACTCTGCACTTTGGCAGGCGGACGGCCCTGGCGCTAGAGTGCGCTGATCGGAGGATCAGCTCATGCCGCACCCCGGGTCCCCGCACCCACCGCCGCCGTCTCCCGCGCCGCCATCCCCTGGCCATTGGCTGGCCGGGCTGTGGGCCGCCGAATTGCTGGGGCTGATCGGCAAGGCGGCCCAGGATTATGCCCGCGAGGTGGCTCATCTGGATGATGAGACGGCGCTCTTGCGCCGGTTGGAGCGCGACCTGGCGCACCGGCTGCCCGCCGCCGAGGTGCGCCACCGCCTGGCCGGCCTGCTGCGCAGCGCGGCGCACCGCCTGCGCCGCCAGTGACGCCTTCATGTCACAAAAAGTGTGGCCTTGTGCGTGGCCGCTCGTCGTGCGCGCGGATAGGGTGCAGAAGTGCAAAAACGCGTGGGGCGTGGAATAATGCGGTTTCTGGCCTGGTCTGCCGCCATGGGTGTGGGCGTCCCGTCCATCGACGAGGAGCATCGCCGCCTGATCGATCTGTTCAACCTGGCCATGGCCGAGGTGTTCGCCGGTGTCGAGCCCGCCGAAACCCGCGACCGCGTGCTGGAGATGTTCGATCTGGCCCGCCATATGTTCGTCCGCGAGGAAGAGCATCTGGCCAGCACCAACGATCCCCACCTGGACAACCACCGCAAGGCCCATGCGGTGCTGCGCCGCGAAATGGACCGGCTGGCCGAACGGCTGACCCGCGAGGCCAGCCACAGCCTGGCCATGGACGCCCTGTCCCGTCTGCAGGGGCTGGAGTCCGGACATCTGACCGGCGGGCGCCTGGCCACCGTCCACTAGACAGCGCCTCGGCTCGGCGCGTCAGTATCCCCTATAGATCAACGGTTTAAAGGTCGCACCGTCCGTGGAGCTCCCACGGGCGGCCGTCGGCATGCGCCGATCACAATCGTGTTATGTGCGCGAGGGTCTTTGACTCTGGTGCCACTGTGGCGTAAGCATACCGTCTGGACGGTACAGTACCGTCCAGACGGTACAGTGTTCAGCCCCAGCCAGTGCATTGGAGTCCCATGAGCGCGCGGGAGAAGATTCTGGAAGCCGCCTATGCCATCGTCCGCGACAAGGGCGTGGCCAGGCTGACCCTGGACGAGGCCGCCAAGGTGGCCGGAGTGTCCAAGGGCGGTGTGCTTTACCACTTCAAGAGCAAGGAAGACCTGATCGCCGCCATGGTGGAAAGCCAGGTGGGTCAGTGCGACCAGGTGCATCAGCAATATTACGCCCAGGAACCCGAAGGTCCCTATCGCTGGTGCCGTACCTTGGTGCGCAGCATGTTCGACCCCAACGGGCCGGCTTATGACCCGGTGGGCGGCGCGCTGCTGGCGGCGGTCACCTTCAATCCCGACCTGGTGACCCCGATCCGCGGGGTCTATGACGAGTGGGTGGGCCGGCTGAAAAGCGACAGTCCCGATTTCATGCGCGCGGCCCTCGTGTCGCTGGCCATGGACGGGCTTTATTTCCAACGAATGATGGGCCTGCAATGCCTGGATGAAAGCCAGTTGCAGGCCTTGCAGCAGGCTGCCCTGGACCTGCTGAAGGGCGAAGACGGAGCGACGGAATGAACAAGAAGCGTATGGCCATCATGCTGGGCGCCAGTGCCGTGATCTTCGGCGGCGTGTTTGGGTTCGTGGCGTTCCGCAACCATATGATCGCGCAGTTCTTCGCCAATCAGCCGGTGCCGGTGATCGCCGTGACCGCCAGCGCGGCCCGCGCCGAGCAGTGGCAGGGCGCGGTGCAGGCGGTGGGCACCCTGCGGGCGGTGAACGGCGTCGAAATCAGCTCGGAAGCCGCCGGCATCGTGCGCGAGATCGCCTTCCAGTCGGGCCAGCAGGTCGGCAAGGGCCAGGTGCTGCTGCGCCTGGACGCCGATGTGGAACTGGGCGACCTGCGCAGCGCCCGCGCCGAGGCCCAACTGGCCCGCACCAATTTCGAGCGCAGCCGCAAGCTGGCCGCCGACGGCCATCTGTCCAAGGCCGCCCTGGACCGCGACCAGGCCGAACTGAACGTCAAGGAGGCGCGCGCTGCCTCGCTGCAGGCCGCCATCGACCGCAAGGTGGTGGTGGCGCCCTTCGACGGCACCCTGGGTGTGCGGCGCGTGGATCTGGGCCAGTATGTGCAGCCCGGCCAGTCCATCGTGGCGCTGCAGGACCTGTCGGCCCTGATGGCCGACTTCACCGTGTCGCAAAAGGACCTGGGCGCCGTGGCCCCGGGCCAGCCGGTGCGCCTGACCACCGACGCCTGGCCCGGCCGGGTGTTCGAGGGGGTGGTGACGGCGGTGGATTCCAAGGTGGACCAGGCCAGCGGCATGCTGGCCGTGGAGGCCCGCTTTCCCAATCCCGACAGTGCGCTGCGGCCGGGCCTGTTCGCCCGCGTCGAGGTGGTGCGTCCGGCGGAGCGGGCCGTGGTCACCGTGCCGGTCTCGGCGGTGACCTATAATCTGCACGGCGACTCCGTGTTCGTGGTCAAGGAGGCCGAGGGCGCCAAGACCGCCGACCGCGCCTTCGTGCAGCTGGGCGAGCGGCGCGACGGCCGCGTGGCGGTGCTGTCGGGCCTGGAGCCCGGCGCGCTGGTGGTCACTTCGGGCCAGGTGAAGCTGGACCAGGGCAGCAAGGTGGACGTCCGCAAGGAAGACCCGCTGTCCGTGGTTCCGGCCAGCGCCCAGGCGGCGCAGTAAGGAGGGGTCATGTTCGACATCTTCATCAAGCGTCCGGTTCTGGCATCGGTGATCAGCCTGCTGATCCTGTTCGTGGGCCTGCGCGCGCTGATGATGCTGCCGGTGCGGCAGTATCCGGAAATGCAGAACACGGTGATCACCATCACCACCACCTTTCCCGGCGCCGATTCCGAGCTGATCCAGGGCTTCATCACCCAGCCGGTGCAAAAGGCCGTGTCCACCTCGAAGGGCCTGGACTACATCACCTCGCGCTCGCTGCAGGGCGTGTCCGAGGTGAAGGCCTATGTGCGCCTGAATGATGACCCCGACGCCGCCATGACCGAGGTCATGTCCAAGGTGAACGAGGTGCGGTCGGTGCTGCCGCGCGGCATCAACGACCCGGTGATCAAGAAGGAGACCGGCCAGACCTTTGCCTCGGCCTATCTGGCCTTTTCCTCGGACCGGCTGAACCAGCAGCAGATCACCGACTATGTGACCCGCGTGGTGCAGCCCAAGCTGGCCGCCGTGCCCGGCGTGGCCAATCCCGAGCTGTTCGGCGGCCAGAAATTCTCCATGCGGGTCTGGCTGGACCCGGCCAAGCTGGCCCAGTACGGCCTGTCCGCCGAGGATGTGCGGGTGGCCCTGACCGCCAACAATTACAGCTCGGCCGCCGGCACCACCAAGGGCAGCTATGACGTGATCTCGACCCAGGCCGACACCGACCTGAAGACCGTCGAGGAATTCCGCCAGCTGGTGGTGCGCAATGTGGGGGCGCAGCTGGTGCGCCTGTCTGACGTGGCCGAAGTCTCGCTGGGGGCGGAAAGCGACGATATGAGCGTGTTCGCCAGCGGCGACCGCGCCATCTTCGTGGGCATCTACACCACGCCCGAGGCCAATCCGCTGTCGGTGATCAAGCAGGTGCGCGAAGAGACCCTGCCGGCGCTGCAGGCCCAGCTGCCGCCCAGCCTGACCGCCAAGGTGGCCTATGACTCCACCGTGTTCATCCAGGCCGCCATCGACGAGGTGGTGAAGACCATCCTGGAAGCGGCCATCATCGTGATGGTGGTAATCTATCTGTTCATGGGCTCCTTGCGCTCGGTGGCCATTCCGGTGATCACCGTGCCGCTGTCGCTGGTGGGCGTGGGCGTGTTCCTGCTGGCGCTGGGCTTCTCCATCAATCTGCTGACCCTGCTGGCCATGGTGCTGGCCATCGGCCTGGTGGTGGATGACGCCATCGTGGTGGTCGAGAACGTGCACCGGCATATCGAAGAGGGCGAGACCCCCTTCCAGGCGGCGCTGAAGGGCACCCGCGAGATCGCCGGGCCGGTGATCTCCATGACCATCACCCTGGCCGCCGTCTATGCGCCCATCGCCTTCATGGGCGGCCTGACCGGGGCGCTGTTCCAGGAGTTCGCCCTGACCCTGGCCGGGTCGGTGATCATTTCCGGCATCATCGCGCTGACCCTGTCGCCCATGATGTCGTCCAAGATCCTGAAGCATGACGACGACAAGAAGGGCCTGGCGGCCCGGCTGGACCGCATCTTCGAGCGGGTGCGCGCCCGCTATGAGCGCATGCTGGACGGCAATCTGAAGGACCGCCCGACCACGGTGCTGTTCGCCGCCATCGTCATGGGCAGCCTGCCCTTCCTGTTCCTGGCGGTGCCCACCGAACTGGCGCCTGAAGAGGACCAGGGCGTGGTGTTCACCGCCTTCAGCGGCCCGGCCTCGGCCAATACCGAGTTCATGGAGCTGTTCGCCCACGAGATCGACCAGAAGCTGCGCGCCTTCCCCGAGACCCAGGACACCTTCCTGATCACCGGGTTCGGCGGCTCGAGCCAGGGCTTCGGCGGAGCGGTGCTGAAGGCCTGGGACCAGCGTGACCGCAGCGCCAAGGACCTGACCGCCGCCGTACAGATGGGCATGAATGACGTTTCGGGCGTCAAGGCTTCGGTGTTCCCGCCGCCGGCCCTGCCCGGCGTGGACGGCCTGCCGGTGCAGTTCGTGGTCTCCACCACCGCGGATTACCGCGAGCTGTTGCAGGTGCAGGACGAGATCATGAAACGGGCCCAAGGCTCGGGTATGTTCGCCTTCATCGATGCCGACCTGAAATATGAAAGCCCGCAGACCAAGGTGCAGATCGACCGCGACAAGGCCGCCGCCTATGGCGTGTCCATGCAGCAGATCGGTGACGCCCTGGCTACCATGACCGGCGGCAACTATGTGAACCTGGTCAATCTGCAGGGCCGCTCCTATCAGGTGATCCCCCAGGTTCCGCGCGAATTCCGCCTGGACCCGGACCAGCTGCGCCGGTTCTACGTCAAGACCGATCAGGGCGCCTCGATCCCGCTGGGCTCGCTGGTCAGCCTGGACCGGGCGGTGCAGCCGGTCAGCCTGAACCAGTTCAACCAGCTGAACGCCGTCACCATCCAGGCCTTCCCCATGCCCGGCGTGACCCTGGGCGACGCCCTGGCCAGCCTGCAGGCCGTTGCCGACGAGGTGATGCCGGCGGGCTACAGCTATGACTTCGCCGGCCAGTCGCGCCAGTACATGCAGGAAGGCAATGCCCTGATGCTGACCTTCGTGTTCGCGCTGGTGATCATCTTCCTGGTGCTGGCGGCGCAGTTCGAAAGCTTCCGCGACCCCCTGGTGATCATGGTGTCGGTGCCGTTGTCCATTTGCGGCGCGCTGATCCCGCTGGCCTTGGGCGTGGCCACCATGAACATCTATACCCAGGTGGGCCTGGTGACGCTGATCGGCCTGATCACCAAGCACGGCATCCTGATCTGCGAGGTGGCGCGCGAGCGCCAGGAGCAGGAGGGCCTGAGCCGCCTCGAGGCGGTCAAGGTGGCCGCCGGCCTGCGCCTGCGTCCGATCCTGATGACCACGGCGGCCATGGTGACCGGCCTGATCCCGCTGCTGTTCGCCAGCGGCGCGGGCGCGGCCAGCCGCTTCTCCATCGCCGTGGTGATCGTGGCGGGCATGAGCATCGGCACCCTGTTCACCCTGTTCGTGCTGCCGGTGATCTATACTTTCGTGGCCAGCGACCGCGACCGGGCCAAGCCCCATCTGGTGGCCCAAGACCCGGTGGAGGCGGAAGCCGCGCAGTGATAGAACGAACACTGTCCTGATGGGTTGGAGGGTGGAATGTTCATCGCCATGAACCGCTTCCGGGTGGCCAAGGGCCAAGAGGAGGTTTTCGAGCAGCTTTGGCGCGAGCGCGAGAGCTATCTGGACGAGGTGCCGGGGTTCGTGGAGTTCCACCTGTTGCGCGGCCCCGAGGCCGAGGACCACACCCTCTATGCCAGCCATACGGTCTGGGAGTCGGCCGAAGCCTTCCAGGGGTGGACCACCTCCGAGCAATTCCGCAAGGCCCACACTCGGGCCGGCGGCTCGCCTATCCGCCAGCTCTATCTGGGCCCGCCCCAGGTGGAGTGCTTCCAGGTGGTGCAGGCCATCGCCAAGGACGGCACCCGCATTCTGTGAGATTTGACTTATGAGCCGGCGGTGCCATGCTGATTCCTCCCAACCGGAGGTTTGCATGCGCCGCCTTTTTCTTGCCCTGATGCTCGCCGCCGCCCCGCTGCCCGCCGCCGCGCAGCTGCTGGACGTGCTGACCGCGCCCAAGACCCTGATCGACCGTGCCATCGAGGCCCGCTCGGTGGAAGACATCGCCAAGGACAACGAGATCGTCGCCCGGGTCAACGGCATCATGGCCGACCTCGGCACCGTCAAGGCCAGCACCGAAATCTATGAACAGCGCCTGCTGGTCACCGGCATCTTCAGCGACAAGGCCACCTACGAGAAATTCCAGAAGCGGGTCAAGGCGGTGCCGGGGGTCAAGAGCCTGCATTGGCATGTGACCTACCTGGCCGAGGGCGACCCGGCCCGCGCCGCGCTGATGGACTGGGAAGACGCCCTGGTCATGGACACCAAGGCCGAGGCGCGCCTGGTGGGGACCAAGGGCGTGGCCGACGTCAATTTCCGCATCGGCTCGGATGCCACCGGCACCCTCTATCTGCTGGGCCGCGCCCGCTCGAAGGAGGAGCTGGACAAGGCCCTGGCCCGCGCGAAGGACGGCACCGGCGTCAAGAAGGTGGTGAATTACGCTGTGGTGCGGCCCTGACCGGGACGCTATCCTGATGGGCGACCCCCTCCACCGCGTGACCTGAAGCGAGGGAGCGATGCCGTTCTATTCCTATGTGTGCAAGGGCTGCGGCCATGGGTTTGAGACCCTGGTGCGCGGCGACGAGACTCCGGCCTGCCCGTCCTGCGCCAGCACCGAGCTCGAGCGTCAGATGTCCATGGTGACGGCGCCCGGCAAATCCGGCGAGATCATCAAGTCCGCCCGGGCGCGGGCCGCCCGCGAGGGCCATTTCAGCAACTATAAGCGGTCGGAGATTCCGCGCCGCTAGAGCAAATGGAGGTGACGGCGTGCTGGGCTTCTTCGGCATCTTCGGCCGGGCCCGCGAGCTGGTGCGGCTGGACGAGAGCCTGCGGGCCGCCGGCCTGCACCCTCGGCTGCTGCCCGACGCGGTCAAGCTGACCACCCTGAAACTGCTCAAGGACGCCCACGGCGGCCAGCCGGCGCCCGAGGACGTGGACCAGGCCGCCGCCCTGATCGCCTATTGCGCCCTGGGCGAGGACGACTTCATCGCCGCCACCGACGTGCCCCAGGCCATGGCCCTGGCCGCCCGCCTGGACGACGCCATCGCCGCCGGCGACAGCCTGGACGCCCGCCTGGTCATGCTGTGCCTGCAGGCCCGGGTGATCCACCCGGACCTGGTCAGCCATCACGATCTGGAAATGGGGTAGGGCCTGCGTCTCGGGCCGAGCCTCACCCCACCCCGCAGCCCCGTAACCAGTCCCGCCGTCCCTGGGTGAACAGGCCGTGCAGGCGGCGCAGTTCGGCCAGATTGGCGGCATCGCCCTCCAGCCAGTCGCCATCCTTCCGCAGGCGCTTGCCGCGTGCCTTCAGCACGTCCCAGGCCACTGCGGCGGGGTCCTGGCCCTCCTGTTCGCCCAGCAGGAACAGCCGCTCCAGCAGGTCCAGCTGCAAAGCCGTGCCCAGGGCCGGGGCGGCCAATTGGCGGATGGCGGGGCTGTGGCGGTTGGCCTCCAGGATGGCGCGGTTCAGGCGGGTGCAGCGGTCGGCCCGGTGGGGATGGGGGGCGGGCACCGGGCTCGCGGCGCCCAGGCCGCACAGGGTGACCAGCGCGGTCAGCGCCTCTTGGAACTGCAATCCGGTGTCGGCCAGCAACTGGTCCAGGCTGCGCGGCCCCTCGGCCAGGGCCTCGGCCAGGGGGCGGTGCACCGCCTCGGGCATGTCCAGGGGGCCGGTGGGGGTGGTGGCCGCTTCGGGCAATTGGGCGCGGGGCAGGGTCAGGCCGAAGACCAGGGCGCGCAGCCCGGCCTCGCGCTCGGCCGGTTCCAGACGGCGCGGCTGGCGCACGAAGATGTCGCGGCGGAAGCGGGTATAGGCCAGCACGTCGCGCTCGGTTTCGCTGGCCGCCGCCGGCCCCAGATGGTCCAGCAGGGTGGCCGAGGCGCCGAACTCCAGCCCCAGCGGCGCCAGCCCGGCGGCCACCTCGGCATGGTAGAAGCAGGCCCAGTCCCGGTTCAGATATTCATGGGCGATATAGCTGGCGGTCTTGTCGCGCAAGGACTCCACCAGCCGCCGGGCACTGGGGGCTTGGTCGAACCAGCCGCCCTGGTCGGCCAGCCCCAGCAGCCAGGGCAGGGCGCGCTCGATGCGTTCGGCCAGCGGTCCGTGGTCGGTCTGCACCCGCTCCTGCAGCAGCCGGCGCACCGGCATGTCGGCGGCCCAGCCGGGCAGGGCGTTGTAGCTGAGATAGAGCGCGCCGCCCGGCTTCAGCCGCTGTTTCACCAGTTCGGTCAGCCGGGCGCGGTTGTCGGCGCTGATCCAGCTCCACACCCCATGCAGGGCGATGATGTCCAGCGGCGCGCCCGGCCGCTCCAGCAGCGCGGCGAAATCATCGTCCAGGAAGGTCACGTTGGCGCTGCTGGCGGCGGCGGCCAGGGCGCGGGCCCCCTGCATGTGGCGGGGCAGGAAGTCGTTGGCTTCGAAGCGCCCTTCGGGATGCAGGGCCGCCAGCAGATTGCTGGTCAGGCCCTGGCCGCAGCCCGGCTCGGCATAGGCAAAGGCCGCGCCCGGCGCCACCGGCGGGGCGATGCCGCGCAGCAGCAGGGCAAAGGCCAGGTGGGCCGGCGCCATCTCGGCATG